>JALGWK010000114.1 GCA_025774205.1 bacterium | reverse complement strand
CTCTGCGCCGAAGACGCCCTGGCAGTATTCGGAAACACCGGCGGGCACGCGGCGGAGAACGAAACCGCCATGGTACAGGCCCTGCGACCTGACCTGGTCCACAGGGATTGGCTCGACAGGGTTACAGCCACCCCCAATCCGCCGGCAGGCGCCTGGTCGGCGATGCCCTTCCCGTCCAGCATCACCCAGTATGTGGCAGGAGAAGGTCTGCCGGATGATTTTGACCAGGGTAAGGCTGACGCATATTTCGAGAAGGTCGTGGTCCGCGTCCGCAGTCTCATCCTGGATATCCTGGAGAAGTGGCGGCTGGTAGGTTTCAACGGCAATGAGTGACCTTGAGATGCAGGGATCAAACGGGAGGATCAGATGACGTTGAACCAGAAACAACTTGAGCAGTGCGAATCCAGCACCACCGACTTCTCCGATCTGAGCGCCCTCTTTCTGAATTGCACGCTCAAGCCGTCTCCGGAGATGTCTCATACCGATGGATTGATCGCCATTTCCCGGGCGATCATGGAGAAGAACGGGATCTCGGTCGAATCTCTGCGGCCGGTCGACTTCGACATAGCCTATGGTGTCTATCCGGACATGACCGAACAGGGCTGGGATACTGACGCCTGGCCGGAGATCTATGAAAAGGTCATGGCCGCCGACATCCTGGTGCTCACAACCCCGATCTGGCTGGGTGAGAAATCCTCGGTCTGTACGAAGGTGATCGAGCGGCTCTATTCGAATTCCGGAATCCTCAACGAGCACGGTCAATATGCTTACTACGGACGGGTCGGTGGCTGCCTGATCACGGGGAATGAAGACGGCGCCAAGCACTGCGCCATGAATATCGTTTACTCCCTGCAGCACCTCGGGTATGTGATCCCACCACAGGCCGACGCTGCCTGGCTGGGCGAGGCGGGACCCGGCCCCTCATATCTTGATCCCGGTTCGGGTGGTCCTGAGAACGACTTCACCAATCGGAACACGACCTTCATGACCTGGAACCTCATGCACCTGGCGCGGATGATAAAAGACGCCGGCGGTTTGCCGGCGCATGGGAACCAGCGGTCTGAATGGGACGCTGGATGCCGATTCGATTATCCCAATCCCGAGTACAGGTAGGCAGTTCCGGAAGCGGATAAATCTGGCACAGAGCCAGAGTGCACGGGGAGCCAGATACACGAAAGGCCGGCGATCAGCCGGCCTTTCTCATTACACCTATCCTGAAATCGGATTGACTCCGATCACTTCTTCTTCATCGCGATGACCACCCCGACTACCAGGCCTACCAGCAGTATAGCGATTCCTGCATACCAGATCGGAAAACCGCCGCCGGCACCGAACCCGATCACGAGCGGGTTCTCCGTGACATAGGTAACCCCATTGAGCCCGGCGATAGCGGACCCGCTGTTCGAGCTCTTCATGAACTCCAGGAGGTTGTCATCGTTCTCGGCGATCGTATCGAAGTCGATCTCAAAGAGCGTGACCACATTGCCTTCCACGAAACTCCTGCTGGTGTTGATCGAAGCGATCCCCGCGTCGATCTCGAGCTTCATGGTCACCTTCATGCCCGCTAGAAAGCCCTTCATCATATCCAGGCCGCTCTCATCGACCTCGTTATCCGTCGCCTCCCCCGGCTCATCCCCCGGCATGGTGACGGTCAGCGTCCCCCCGTCGGCAGGATCGAAGGCAAAGGTGACCGCCTCCATTGCTTCGGCCTCCATGCCCTCCTGACCTCCGGCTGGCGTGGCGGAAACCGTATTGATGTCCGTGAACTCATAGACTGCCCGCAGGCCGATCATCTCGTCATTGTCGACCTTCTCGGCGCTGAGGAAAGTGACTCCCTCTCCATACTGGGCAGCATTATTCCGGGCCGTCTCCTCGCTGAACGGATCCTCATCCCCGGTCTGCATCTCACCCATCATCCCGAAGGTAGCCTTCGACATGCCCATGGTGGTTTCGATGGTACCACTGCCATCGGAATTGACTTTGACCAGCATCTCCATCTGCATACAGCCACTCAGCGCCATGGCAGCCAGAAGTACCATGATTCCGCCAAATCGTCGCATAGTCTGCTCCTCTCAAGGATGTTCGATCGGTGGATCGGGATGCACTGCGGGCAGGTGCTTCGTGAGAGTAGGTCAAGCTCCCGGTCAGCGCAATCCGGGAATGTGCACTCCGGGGAAAGTCACCTCAACTATCTGAAGGACGCGCCCCCCCGGGAGATTCCGGGGAGGGAGCATGAAGTTGTTTTTACTCCGCGTTCAGAGCCTCGATCGGTTCGATCTTCGCTGCGCGGCGTGCCGGCAGCCACGATGAAAGAAGCGCAATCAGGGCCAGAAAAACGATGGTCAAGAGGCCCGTCAGCGGCAGCCTCATATCGCCGGCGAATTCAAAGATCACTCTGACGAAACGGATCATCAGGTAGACCAGCGGAGCACCAAGGATAAAGCCCTTCACCGTCAGCCATATCCCCTGGCGCGTGATCATGCTGACCACCTGGCCGGCTCGTGCTCCTACGGAGATCCGGATCCCGATCTCCCTGGTCTTGAGCAGGACTGCGTGTGAGATGACCCCGAAAATCCCCATTGCCGCCAGGAAAACCACCATGGCACAGATTGCGAAGAGGAAATCACCGAATACCGCCGCCGCCCCGAGCGATGCCCGGTACATCTCACGGTAATTTCTCATCTCACCAACAGGCTGCTGGGCATCGACCTTCCAGATAGCCAGTCTGGCTGACTCAGCAACGCGTGCCCGATCGACATTCGACCGGAGTGCGATAGTCGGAAACCTGAGAGGATACTGTTCCAGTGGTATATAGATCATCGGATTGACAGCGAATTCAGTCGGTATTCGCTCCTGGCAGATATTGGCAATGACTCCGACGATTTCCCGTGATGATCCAATGGCCTCAATCCTGGTACCGAGCACCTCCAATGTGTCCAGATAAACATCTACGAAGGACTGGTTTACTACTATCACGGGACCGGTCTCGTTCAGATCACCCGGTTCCAGAAACCTGCCCGAGAGCAGGATACCCTGCATGGCCGAGAGATAACTATCGTTCACAGACAGAAAGCCGGTCATCGGTCTCTCATCAGATTCTTCGAAGATCTGGCCGGCGACATTAAAGCTCGTAGATGAATAGCCACTGTCGCGGGGCAGACGGTTCATGACTGCGACACCCTCGACTCCCGGTATCCCTGCCAGCTCAGGCAATAACTGACGCTGGAACTGGAGGATCGCATCACTGTCGGCATATCGATATTCCGGAAGGGCAAGATCGAACGTGATCAGCCCGTCAGGATTGAATCCCGGTTCGTGGTCGAGCATCTTCGAAAAGATGTCAGCCATCAGTCCCGCTCCTGCCAGGACACCAAGAGCGATCGCTACTTCACCTATCACAAACGCATGTCGTACACGTCTCCATCGCCGACCGTGGGTGCCGGTCCGCCCCCCGTCGCTCAGGGCGCCTCGAAGATCCTTCACTGACGTGAAGAATGCCGGAGCGAGTCCGAACAACAGGCCTGCAAGGACTGACAGGCCGGCCGAAGCCATCAGGACCCCCATGTCGATGACCGGCAGGAATGCCCTCGGGACATCAGCGGGAAAACCGGTCTGGAACATCTTCACGGCCCCCCAGGCCAGGAAGATCCCGAGGATGCCTGCAAAAACCCCGAGCAGTACGCTTTCAACAAGGAACTGCCTGAATAGACCTGCCCGGCGCGCTCCCAGTGTCATCCGGATGGCCACTTCCTTCATACGCGTTCCCGCTTTGCTCAGCAGCAGGTTCGCGATATTCGCGCACGCGATCAGGAGACCGAGAAATGTGACGACCATAGCCATGGTAATGAGAAGTGTATCGGTACGACCCGGGAATCGGGATTTGAGACTGCTGACCATCAGAGACTGGTCCTGGTTGGACTCGGGATACTCCGCCTGCAGCCGGTTGGAGATAACTGTTACTTCGGCCTGGGCCTGCTCGACGGTGATGCCTTCTCCAAGTCGACCAAAGACAAGCAGGTCACGGTAGTTGCGATCCGTAAAACCGGTCAGGTCACGCGGGCGGTACGCCGCCACATCACCCTGGAAGAGATTGAATTCTTCCTCCATGACACCGATGATGGTGAAAGGAGTCTGATTCAGGATCAGGATCTCACCCAGCACACTTTCTTCACCGTTATACCGACGCATCCAGTAACCGTAATCAAGCACCAGAGTATTGCTGTTTTCTGCGAGTTCATCCTCGACCAGGAAATCACGCCCGATCAGTGGTTCTACCCCCAGGACGTCGAACAACCCATAGGTGACCGAGGTTATCAGAACCGCTTCCGGCTGCTCGAATCCGGAGACGACCATCGGTTCGTCATCCCAGGCGCAAAGTCCAGAGAAGGAGGTCACACCTGCCTGTAGATCCATGAAATCGGGAGGAGATACCTGGTCCCAGGAATCACTGGAGCTGTCATCTTTATCGGCCGTCTCTATCACCACCAGGCGTTCCTGCTCCTCGTACGGGAACGGCGCGAAGATGAGCCCCCCGGCAAGGGCGTACATGGTGGTGTTGGCAGCGATAGCCAGAGCGAGCGAGAACACCGTCACCAGCGTGATGACCGGCGTCTTCTTCCACATCCGATAGCCGTATCGGACTTCCTGGAGGAGACTCATGATGTGTGCATCCACCTTGTCTGGAATTGTCCCGGATTTACCCTGAACAGTTCCCAGTAGATACGGGGGATTCTACCATGAGGTTGTCTGGAAAAGGCCTGCCGGGAAACCGGGCCGGTTGCTGAGGGCGTTAACCCTTGATGTTCCCGATAGGTCGGAGCCGGGCCACTTTGCGGACGAGGCCGGCGCCTGAGACGACCCCGACGACATCGGCCACATCCTTGTACGATTCACTTGCCTCTTCGGCGAGTACCCGGCGTGAGGCGGCCCTGACGTGGATACCCCGTTCGGCCAGTTCCCGGTCGATCTGCCGATCCCGGTGCTCCTTTCTGGCCTTCGTCCGCGATTTCACGCGCCCCGCTCCGTGACAGGTGGTGCCCCATGTCTCTGCCATCGCCCGGTCGGTACCAACCAGCACGTATGAATAGCGGCCCATGTCACCGGGGATGAGAACCGGGTGGCCGGTTTCCCGGTATACCTCGTTCACCTCGGGATGACCGGCCGGAAAGGCCCGTGTGGCGCCCTTCCGATGAACGCAGACTCTCCGCTTTCTGCCCTCGAACCGGTGCTCCTCGATCCTGGCGATGTTGTGACAGACATCGTAGACCACATCGAGCCCCAGTTCCTCCCCGGAGCGCCCGAATACCTCCGCAAAGACATTGCGCGCCAGCCGGGTGATCATCTGGCGGTTGGCAAAGGCATAGTTGGCCGCCGCCCGCATGGCGCCGAGGTACCGCTGCCCCTCTTTCGAGTTGATCGGGGCGCATACCAGCTGTGGATCAGGAAGATCAAGACCATGCTTCGACAGCGAACCCTTCATCGATTTCATGGTGTCGTCGGCCACCTGGTGGCCCAGCCCGCGGCTGCCGCAGTGGATGAAGAAGGTGACCATGCCCTCGAAGAGACCGAAGGCCGCGGCAGTGGCGCGATCGTATACCTCGTCGACTACCCCGACCTCGCCGAAGTGGTTCCCCCCACCGAGGGTTCCCACCTGGTCGAGCCCCCGTTCGATGGCGCGGGGACTCAGCGCGTCTGGATCAGCCCCGGGGATACAACCGCACCCCGCTCCCTCGACCAGCAGGGAACGGAGCTGTCCGCGCGAAAGCTTTGTGAGCTTCCGATGGGCTCCCACTCCGGTCGGGATCTCGGCGAACAGCCGGTCGACGAGGGTCCTTATCCTGGGCCTGACCTCTTCTTCCGACAGCGAGGTGCGCAGCAGTCGCACGCCGCAGTTGATGTCATACCCCACTCCACCGGGACTGATGACACCTTCATCGACATCGAAAGCGGCCACCCCGCCGATCGGGAAGCCATACCCCCAGTGGATATCCGGCATGGCCATGCTCGCGCCCACCAGGCCGGGGAGACAGGCTACGTTGGCCACCTGTTGAGGACTGTTATCGCCCTTCAGCAGGCCGGCCATAGTCCGATCGGCGTAGATGAGCCCCTCAGAACGCATCCCCCCCTCACGGGGGATGCGCAGGCGGTACTCATCTATCCGTTCGAGACGTACGGGCGATGGTTGCTGCACGGACTGGGTCCTTTCACAGCATGCTGCTCACGGCTCACGGCCGGTATCGAACCCCTTATAGTGAACAGGGCGATCCGTACCGGGCAACCACGGCTATTCTAGCACCGGTACACCCTTCATCGCCTCCTCCACGGCCTTCTCGTCGAAATCGTGGTCGACAAGATCGCCGCTGAAGTAGCGCTCATAGGCACCCATGTCGAAGTGTCCGTGACCGCTGTAATTGAACGCGATCACCTTCGCTTCCCCGCTCTCCCGGCAGCGCATCGCCTCATCGAATGCCGTTTTGATCGCGTGGGCGGTTTCCGGGGCCGGAAGGTGTCCTTCCGCCCGGGCAAAGCCGACCGCCGCATCGAAGACCGCCGTCTGGCCGTGAGCCTCGACCTCGATCAGGTCCTGCTCGTAGAGGTGACAGACAATCGGCGACATGCCGTGGTAGCGGAGCCCTCCGGCATGGATCGGCGCCGGCACGAAATCATGACCGAGGGTGTACATCTTTATCAGCGGAGTCGTGCAGGCGGTATCGCCGAAGTCGTACCGATAGAGCCCCTTTGTCATCGTGGGACAGGCTGTCGGTTCGACCGCGATGATCTTTGTGCCGCGTCCTTCGAGCAGATTGTCACGCACGAAGGGCAGTGCCATGCCGGCGAAGTTGGACCCGCCACCCACGCAGCCGATGACGATGTCGGGATACTCACCCGCCATCTCGAACTGCTGCAGGGCTTCGAGCCCGATCACCGTCTGGTGAAGCATGACGTGATTCAGCACGCTCCCCAGGGAGTACTTGGTGTCCTCCCGCTTCGCTGCCTCCTCAATCGCCTCGCTGATGGCGATCCCGAGTGATCCCGGTGAATCGGGATCGGCGTCCAGTATCCGCTGGCCTGCTTCTGTCTCCGGACTCGGACTGGGGAGGCATCTACCACCCCAGGTCTCCATCATTAGACGGCGGTACGGTTTCTGGTCGTAACTGATCCGCACCATGTAGACCTTGCACTCGATGTCGAAGAGGTTGCAGGCGAAGGAAAGAGCGCTCCCCCACTGTCCCGCGCCGGTCTCGGTCGTGATGCGGTTGATGCCTTCCTGTTTGTTGTAGTAAGCCTGAGGAACGGCGGTGTTCGGTTTGTGACTGCCGGGAGGGCTCACGCTTTCCTGCTTGTAATAGATCTTCGCCGGGGTATCGAGGGCCTTCTCCCAGCGCCGGGCCCTAACGAGCGGCGTCGGACGCCAGAGCCGGTAGACTCCCAAAACCTCCTCGGGGATGTCGATATACCGCTCCTGGCTCACTTCCTGTTCGATCAGCGCCATCGGGAAGAGCGGCGCCAGATCGTCGGGTCCGATCGGTTCTTTCGTGCCGGGATGGATCACCGGCGGGAGCGGGACAGGCAGATCAGCCTGGATGTTGTACCACTGCTGCGGCATCTCGCTCTCATTGAGGAAAATCTTGGAATCTGCCATGGATACAGCTCCTCTCCTTTGGTTGAGGTTCACTCGTCGAACATGAAGGTCGGTTCGCGGTAGAA
>JALGWK010000491.1 GCA_025774205.1 bacterium | reverse complement strand
CAGTCCCTGCAGAAGGGACACACCCGCGCCGGTATTGTGGTGACGGCTCTACACGAGACCTACCCGGGCCACCATCTGCAGGTCGTGCGGGCCGGCCAGCTTCGTGGCCACAAGCTCCGCGGGCTTTTCCAATCGAGTCTCTTTTCACAGGGGTGGGCCCTCTATAGCGAAGAGATGATCTGTGAAAGTGGTTACTGCGAGGACGACCGTGTTCGCATGTTCCAACTGAAGGATCTGCTCTGGCGTGCCTGCCGTGTGATCATCGATGTTGGGATCCAGACGGGGAAGATGGGATTCAACGAGGCGATCAGCTTCTTGGTTCGCAAGGCGCATGTCGAGCGCCAGCACGCCGTGGCTGATGTTCGCAGATACTGCGCAGACCCGACCCGTCCTATGAGTGGCGTTGTGGGCAAAGTCCTGATCGAGGAGCTGCTAGAGGACTACAAGGCCGCACAGGGAAACAGTTTCGATCTCAAGACGTTTCATGACGAGCTTCTGAGCCACGGGGCGATTCCAATAGAACTGATCCGGATGGAGATGGGGATACCTAATACCAGGCCTGTCGGTAGACGCAATCGTCGTCACGGATCGTAGACCGTTCACCCGTCAGAGATCATTTAGCCGCATGCTACGGTGTTCGTTGTGCGGATCGTCAGGAGGTGAATCATGAGACCGGGGAATCTGTCACTGGTCCGCTGTCTATTGTTGTCTTGCCTGATCGTGTTGCTTGCCGCCGGGTGCAGCCAAGATTCTACGAAGCCACCTGATGATCAGCCTACGGGCTTTCCTGAGGCGACAACTATAGCTCAGCTGCTGCAAAACTTCATCCGCGCCTATGAGGAGATGGACTACGAGGAGTATGAGCTGTTACTCGATGAGGAGTTCGTCTTTGTCTTCGATCCCAGGGATGTCGGACCGGGTGAGCCGTGGCAGGACAGTACGTGGGTGAGAGTCGAGGATCTAATCAGCGCAGGGAACATATTTGCCGGCGAGCCGAACATCGATGGGCGGGTTGTCGACAGGTGTGCGCTCGACTTCGTTGCGGGGCAGCCCGAGACTTCACCGGTGAACGACGAGTGGCAGATGGTGGTTTTGACCGCCATAGATCTAGCGTTGTACACCACCGAGCAGCAGAGCGGTGACCAGTGGATCTTGCAGACTCCTGGTAAATATGAGGCGCACCTCCATCTCGTTCAAACCGAGCCGGAAGAGGGCGCGCGCGTTTGGAAGATCATCCGATGGGAAGACAAGCCGCCGACTAAAGCGCTTCCAGGTCCCGTGACCGAAAACTCCTCCTGGGGTGCGATCAAAGGCCTGTTCTACGTGGCTCCGTAGTACCCCCGCTCTTCACGATGACGATGAGAGAGGTAGGATGAGGATCAAGGAGGTGCATGTGCAATCCAAGCGCCGGTGGTTAACGCTGACTGTCCTCTCGATGCTGCTCGTCACCGGATGCAGCCAGGATTCCACCAAACCACCCGATCAGCCGACCGGCTATCCAGAGGCGACCACGATTGATCAGCTTCTACACAATCTCACCAACACCTACGAGGAGTTGAACCACGAGGAATACGAGAAGCTCCTAGACGAGGGTTTCACGTTCGTTTTCGATCCCCGGGATGTTGGGCCTGACCGACCTTGGCGCTTCCTGACCTGGGGCAAGGGTGTGGACGTCAGGAGTTTCGAGCGGATGTTTGGTGGCGAACCTGCCATCGACGGGAAGGTTCTCAATTCGGGTGATTTCGAGTTCCAAGCGGGAGAGCCGGAGATCTCACCTCTAAACTCCAATTGGCGGATGATCACCCTAACTACAGTTGATATCGCGTTCCACACGACGGAACAGCAGAGCGGTGATCAGTGGGTTCTTCAAACCCCGGGCGGCTACGAAGCAAGGCTTCATCTCGTCCAGAGAGAACGTGAGGAAGGCACTGCGGTTTGGAAGATCATAATGTGGGAAGATCGCCCGCCCGCATATGCGCTCATTACGCCTGAGACTCAGGAAACCAGCTTGGGCCGAATGAAAATGCTTTGGTTGCACCCCGACGACGAGTCGGCCGACTATCCAGCCCCGACAACGATCAGTCAACTCCTCCAGAACTTCGGACTCGCACACGAGGAGATGAACTACGACGAGTACGAGCGACTACTCGACTCGGAGTTCACCTTTGTCTTCGATCCACGTGACGTCGGACCGGGCACCGGGTGGCCAGACAGCACGTGGGGGATTGTCGAGGATCTTCGCAGTGCCACGTACGTGTTGGGCAAGCAGCAGAACCTGGATGGACAGATCATTGACGGGATCG
>JALGWK010000490.1 GCA_025774205.1 bacterium | reverse complement strand
GGATATACCGGAGAACTTCCGGAGGAACTTCATCCCCCACACCGGCACGGGGTACCTGATGCACATCGTGCCTCGGGGGTACATCTTCGAGAAGACGAGCATGGAGCGGTTCGCAACTCAGACCGAAGCTATCGATCCCGGCGTGATCAGCACCGAGAAGCTCTTTCTGGTGATGATGGACGGGACGCTGGCCGACGGCAGGCAGGCCGCCATTCTGGTCCTGATGGTGATCGCCGTGCTCCTGGTGATCCATTTCCGGGGACCGATCGGGCTCCTGGCCCTGGCCCCGCTGGTAGTGGGAGCGGTGTCGATGCTGGGACTGATGTACGTCTTCGGGATGGAGTACAATTACATCAACCTGATCGCCGTGCCGATCATACTCGGGATCGGGATCGATGACGGGGTGCACGCGCTCCATCGCTACCATGAAGATCCGGGCGGTGGAATGGAACGGGTGGGCGGCAGTTTCCGTATGGTCGGGAAAGCGATCCTGCTGACTTCGATCACCACCATGATCGGCTTCGGAAGCGTCGGATTCTACGAGATGCGGGGAATGGCCAGTTTCGGCCAGGTACTTGCCATGGGAGTCGGAACCTGTTTCCTCGCGACGATCTTCGTTCTGCCGCCTCTGCTCAGGATCTTCCACCCCGACCGACGGGAGCAGGCGTGAGCGAAAAGACCGATCCACGAGTGGAATACCTCAGACGGCTAAAGGAGGCCCGTGCGACCATCGGGAAGATGGAGCTGAGGGCTGACCGTATCTCCCGCGCCAGGGTAGCCACAGCCCTCGGTGGGATCACACTCGCCCTGTTGTCCGCCGTCTCGAGTGCACTATCCGCCACCTGGATCCTCGTGCCACTGGCCTTCTTCATCATTCTCGTTGTCATCCACGGTCGGCTCGAACGTGATCTCGGTACGATCCGCCTGGTGGCGGACTGGTACGAGGAGGGGCTCTCCCGGCTCGACCATACCTGGCAGGGCCAAGGGGTCCAGCGCTCCGACCTGGCTTCCGATGACCACCCCTACGCGGCCGATCTGGACCTCTTCGGTCCAGGTTCACTCTTCGAACTGCTCTGTACGGCCCGCACGAGGGCGGGCGAAGAGACACTGGCTGCGTGGCTTCTCGAACCCGCCAATATCGATGAGATACGCGACCGCCAGGAAGCGATCGCCGAACTCGCTACCCGCCTTGAACTGCGCGAGGAGCTGGCTGTTCTGGCCGGCGGTATCCGCTCGGCCGTCGATCCCTCTCGACTCCGGTCGTGGGCCGAATCGCCCCCCCTGTTCGGTTCCATCGCTGTCACCGCCTGGCGGCTGGCGGCGTTGCTGCTCTCAGCCGGTCTCATAACCACCTTCATCCTCTGGGCGGCCGCGGACGCGAATCCCCTCCCCTTCTGGCTCTTCGTACTGGCCATCTGGGGCTTCTACTCTTTTCAGGGGGGCCGGATCGTCCGGGTATCCCTTGCCCTTGAGGAACCGCACCGGGAACTGCAGGTTCTGACAAAGGTGCTCCGCCGCCTCGAGGAAGAACCGGTGAACTGCGGGCGACTCGTGACATTGAGAGAGGCGCTCGCTTTCAGCGGATGAACTCTCAGCTTCGAAATGCATCGGTCGCCTCGATCGTCTGATCTCCTGGCTCGACGCCGGACGCAATGTTCTCTTCGCGCCCATCGCGTATGGACTGCTCTGGCATTTCCACCTCGCCCTCGCCATTGAAGCCTGGCGGAGACGGGCAGGAAGCCGGGTCGGCGCCTGGCTGGAAGCAGTCGGCGAATTCGAAGCGCTCTCGGCCCTTGCCTCCTACACCTGGGAACACCCTGACGACCCCCGGCCGGAAATCGTGGCTGAGGGTCCTCTCTTCGATGGCGTGGATATCGGCCATCCCCTCCTTCCGGTTGAGCAATGCGTCGCGAATACCGTCGCACTCGGCCGGGAGGTGACCGGCTGGGTCGTGAGCGGTTCCAACATGTCGGGCAAAAGTACCCTGCTGCGCACCGTCGGCATCAACGCCGTGCTGGCCTTCTGCGGTGCTCCGGTCAGAGCAACCACTCTCCGGATATCCCCGCTCGCGATCGGCGCCACCATCCGTCTCGAAGATTCCCTGCAGGCCGGTCGGTCACGCTTCTATGCCGAGATCCGTCGTCTGAAAGAACTGATGGACATCACCCGGGGAGAGCGGCCCCTCCTCTTCCTGCTCGACGAGGATCCTGCACGGCACCAACTCCGAGGATCGACAGGTGGGCTCGGCGGCGGTGGTCAGAAGCCTGATTGAGGCCGGCGCCATCGGCCTCGTGACGACCCACGACCTGGCGCTGTCACGGACGGCTGACGAACTCGGTGACCGGGTGATCAACATGCACTTCGAGGACACACTGGAGGATGGAGAACTTATCTTCGACTATCTGGTCAAGCCGGGAGTCGTACAGCGGGGCAACGCCCTCGACCTGATGCGTTCGATCGGTCTGGACGTCTAGCAGCCCGTTTATCGACTGAAATCCTTTTCAGCGACGCTCCTCGACGCCTCCGGTCACGAATCCGTTCCTTATGAGCAGTTGCCCGGGGCTGGGGTCGGGCATCTCGGT
>JALGWK010000489.1 GCA_025774205.1 bacterium | reverse complement strand
CACGGCGCGCTGCAGCTTCCCCATCGTATCCCCCCCGCATTGAGCCAGGAGCATGGCGAGAAGCACCAGGGATATGGCTCGGATCAGGTTCATCATCGGGGCAGTATACGGGCAAGCGCGCGGAGGGTAAACGGGATACCCGGCCCGTCGGGCGATACGGGTTGATCCGATGGAGACACTCCGGCAGGAGTAGCCGGTGGCGATCGGATCAGATCCGGAGAACAGGCCGCTTTGCACCTCAGCTCAATCTCCTGATACAATCGATCCGTCTTCTTCTGAGAACGGATCCGTACAGGGTCCAGGTGAGAAAGCTGAATTCGATGCCCAGATCTTCATTCACGATCATGTTGGTGGCAGTCATGTGTGCCGGGTGGACCTCCGTCGCTTGGGGGCAGTCCGAAGCGATCCCTACCCCGGAATCAGTCCTGGGCTTCACGGTCGGGGCGGACTTCGAGATGGCCACTTACGAAGAGTCGATCACCTGGTTCAAACAGGTGGCCGAGGTCACCGACATGCTCGACCTGGTCGAGGTCGGGAGAACGTCTGAAGACCGGCCCTTCTATCTGGCGCTGATATCATCGGCCGGGAACCTGGCGAACATCGATCGCTATCGTGAGATATCACTGAGACTTGCCCACCCTGACGGCCTGACAGATGACGAAGCCCGAGACCTGGCTCGCGAGGGGAAGGCGATCGTGCATATCGACGGCGCCGTCCACGCCTCGGAGGTCGCCGCACACCAGCACACCATCCAGCTCGCGTACGATCTGCTGACCTCGACCGACGATCCGGAAACGCAGGCAATCCTGGATAACGTGATCTTCATGCTCTGGCCGACCCTGAATCCTGATGGTCAGCTCTATCAGAAATACGTCGGTCATGACAACAACCGGGACGCCTACATGCTCAACATGATCGAGTCGCGGGTGATCGGCCGCACCTGGCGGGAGTGGGAGCCCCAGATCGTGTACGTGCCTCACCAGACCGCCCCCTTCCCTTCCCGGATCTGGCTGCCTCCGTTCGATGATCCGGTCGGAAATCGGGTTCACCCGCTCATGGCCCGAACGGTCAATACGATCGGCATGCTGATGGCCCAGGCGCTGGAGGAGCGGGGCCAGGTCGGAGCCACCCATATGGCTCCCTTCGACGCCTGGTATCCCGGGTACATCGATTACCTGCCCATGCTGCAGAATACGGCGGCTTTCTGGACGGAAACGGCGCTCTACCGGTACGCCACCCCGCGTTTCTACACCGTCTCGGACCTGCCGGCTGATCAGCGGGACCTGCGGCCGGAATCGCTCTACCCGAGTCCCTGGCCGGGTGGATGGTGGCGGCTGAGGGACGCGGTCGAATACATGGTGACAGCCTCGACAGCCGTGCTCGACTTCGCCGCGAAATTCAAATTCGATCTGCTTTACAACCGCTACCAGGCCGGTCGGGATGCCATCCGTAAATACTCTGTGGAACCACCCTTCGCCTGGTTCATCCCGCAGGAACAGCGCGATCCTGCCGCGCCGGTCGAACTGCTCCGCCGACTGGCCTTCAACGGCATCAGGATAGAGAGGCTGAACCGTGATGTGACCTTCGCGGGCATCAACTATCCGGCGGGAACCTGGGTGATCCCGATGGAACAGGAGTACGCTGAACTCGCCCGGACACTCCTCGAGGTACAGGTGTATCCCGACCTGAGGGAGTATCCCGGCGGTCCTCCCAAACGGCCGTACGATGTCTCGGGCTGGACCCTCCCGCTGCAGTTCGGGATCCGGGTCATCGAAGCGGTGGAACCCCTCACTGAAGAGATTTTGTCAGCCCTCGAACCTGTTGAAGGTGGGGCCCGGGATCGGTCGTCACCAGAGAGCGGAAGGTATCCGGAGGAGTCGGATATCGCCCCGTTCGACAGTGTTCCCGGCCTTGGCTTCGACTCCGACAGAACGGCCGCGGGAATCACTCCCCTGCCGGGCCGACTGACCGGCTCCGGACCGGCCCTTTCGATCAGTGCCTCCCAGAACAACGCCTTCAAGGCGGTCAACCAGGCCTGGCAAGAGGGGGCCGGGGTCCGGTTCATGGCCGGCGCGGCTGATGGAACCGGAAGCGACGCGGAAGGCCGGTACGTCATCACGGGACTCAGCCGGGGTGCGATGGAGGAGATGGTGACCTCCCTGGCCTTGAGGGCAGAACGATGTGAGCCGATCGGAACCGTATTACCTCAGCCGCGCATCGGCCTCTTTCGCCCCTGGTCGGCCAGTATGGATGAAGGATGGACCCGCTGGGTTCTGGAACAGTACGGCTTCGAGTTCAGCAGCGTCCGGAATGCCGACTTCACCACCGGGCCTCTCGGAGACCGCTTCGACGTCCTGATCCTGGCCGATTACGGAGCGCGTACGATCGTGGACGGGATCAGTACCGGATCGATAGTGCCCCGTTATGCCGGCGGTATCGGAGAGGCGGGAGTGCGGGCTCTCGAGACCTTCGTCAGTGAAGGCGGCACCCTCGTGTGCCTGAACGGGAGTAGCGGGTTCGCGATCGATATCCTCGATCTCCCCGTCAGG
>JALGWK010000113.1 GCA_025774205.1 bacterium | reverse complement strand
TATATGGATCTCTCCGAGGGCACGGCCTGGGTCTACTGGATGATCGATCAGGATCGATCGAGCCTCCAGCCTGTCGCCCGGGACACCCTCATCACCTGGGTCGAGAAGGAACTCCGTCGGCCGGGCAATACGATCCTCATCGATCCGCTGGTGAACCTCAGCCGCCATCCGTCATTCCGGGAGATCCGTGATGATCCTCAGGCCCTGGCGCGCCGCCTGAAAGAGGATCCCGTCAGGCTGCCGTTCGACAGTTTCCACCTGCCCGCTCAGGCGTGGTACGATTCCACCAGGTTCATCGAACACCAGCTGGTGAGAGTCGCCGGTCCAGTCTGCCAGATCGAGGCACGAGGCGACTCCTCCCAGGGCAAATACCCCCACTACGTGGCCAATTCCTCTGCCGGACTCATCGATCTGACGAGCTGGATATGGCTGCGAGACAATGACACACCCCGCCCCGTCTACCGCCCCCAGCAACGCATGGCCGACCTGATCGTTCCCACTCCCCGATCGCGGATAGGCGGCTGGAACACCGGCCAGAGCGGTTGGGTGGTGACCACCACCGATACCCTCATTACGGTTCCGTTCGGCACCTTCACCTGTGTGGAGCTGTCCTATTACCAGCGATCCGACTCCGACGAGGGGCCCAGCTTTGAGGAGTACTGCGAATACTGGACTCCCGGGGTGGGACTTATCGCCTGGATCGATAATCGTGAGGGTGGTGACGGGCACTGGGTCCTGGCCGAATACGGCCCGGGAGCCGGAGGTGACAGGCCTCCCCGGCCGTACTGAGTCACGACGACTATCTCAGATTTCCTCAACCTCCGGCACTGGAATGAAACTTCACTATTCTTAAGTACGTAATAGTGTGAACGGCACAGCAGAGTGGATTCCTGTGGGGGCTTCCGCATCTGAAGGCCTGAAGTACTGAAACCCTCAACAGGAACGCACAATGAGTTCTCTTCTTCAGGATTTTAGACACAGCCTCCGGATGCTTGTGAAGAATCCGGGGCTGGCTGTCACCTGCGTGGTAACACTGGCACTGGGCATCGGACTTACCACGACCATGTTCATCATCGTCAACGGCGCCCTGTATGAACCGCTCCCCTTCGAAGACTCCCGTGACCTTCGGTTCCTCACGGGGAACAATCCTGCCGAAGGCATTAATCAGATGGGAGTCTCGATCCACGACTTCACCGACTTGCGCAGGCAGCAGACCTCATTCGAGGATCTGGCCGGTTGGTATGAGGGCACCGTGAACATCGTCAGCGAGGGAGACAATCCCATCCGGTATGATGGCGCGTTCATCACTCCCAGCGCATTCTCAGCTCTGCGGATCCAACCCCTGATGGGTCGGATCTTCACCGAAGATGAGCGGTCGAATGACGCGTTACCGGTGATCCTGATCGGTCATGACGTCTGGCAGACCAGGTTTGGCGGTGATCCGGAGATCCTGGGCAGAACCATCCGGGTCAATGGCGAGACATCGACGATCATCGGCGTCATGCCGGAGGGATTCCAGTTCCCGATGGAGGAAGTGCTCTGGCTGCCTCAGAAGCAGGACCCCCTGGTGCTTGCCCGGGGAGACGGGGTACCTCTGAATGTTATGGGCCGCCTGAGAGAGGGCGTCACCGACCGGCAGGCGACCGAGGAATTCAATGCCATTGCCGCCAACCTGGCCCGTGAGTACCCGGAATCGAATGAGGGAGTCGGCATCCAGGTACAGAAGATCTCAGCGCTGATCATGGGAACCGAGGGGAACCTCGTCCTCCACCTGATGCTGGCGGCTACATTCGCGGTGATGCTGATCGCCTGCTTCAATGTTGCTAACCTCCTGCTGGCGCGTGCCTCCATGCGCACCAGGGAGATGGCGGTGCGCACCTCTCTGGGAGCGAGTCGGAGAAGGCTGATCAGACAGCTCATTCTTGAGGCCTCATCATTCTCGGTTATCGGCGCGTCGATCGGCCTCCTGTTGGGACATATCGGCATCACCGTTTTCATGCAATACGCCCAGGGGAGCGATCCCCCCTACTGGTTCAACTTCAACGTCGATCTGAATGTGATCCTCTTCGTCGCCGGGATGATGCTCATCTCCTCTGTCTTCGCGGGAATATTCCCGGCGCTCCAGGCCTCGAGACCGAACATCAGTGAGATCCTGAAGGATGAATCCCGGGCCGCCTCCGGATTCAGGATGTCGAGATTCAGCAGGTTCCTGGTCATCGCCGAGGTTGCCTTCTCACTCGGTCTCCTCTTTGCCGCCGGCCTGATCACCCGGAGCGTGATGAACCTCAATCAGTTCGATTTCGGGATCGAGGGTGAGAACATCATGACCGCCCGTCTCGGTCTCTTCGAGACCGATTATCCAACCGTCGAGAGTCGGACACAGTTCTTCAAGGATCTGCATGTCGGCCTGAATGAGATGCCCGGGATCTACGCGGCCTCAATCACGCCCTTTCTGCCGGTGCGCGGCGCTGACGGAACCGATTTCATCTTCGAGGGGGTCGATTACCCGCCCGATTCAGACTTTCCCTTCACTCAGTTGAAGCCGGTTACCCCTGATTACTTCGGCACCTTCGGAATAGAGATCATGCAGGGACGTGATTTCACCTCGGCCGATGTGGCGGGCAACCTGCCGGTGGCGATCGTGAATCGGAGTTTCGCGGATAAATGGTCCTCGGGAGAGAGCCCGATCGGGAAGCGGGCCCGGGGGGCCACCGATGGTCCGGACGATCCCTGGTTCACCATCATCGGCGTGGTCGGAGATGAATGGACCGATACCGAACACGAGGTACCGGAGATCGTTTATGTGTCCCTCTACCAATCGGACGCTGAATTCGTCAGTCTGGCTCTGAAGACCGGCGGCGATCCGGTATCGTATGCCTCTACCATACGCGGGGCGGTTCAGGCGGTTGATGGAGACCTCCCGATCTACTGGGTGATGCCGATGAGTGAGGTGATCTTCGAGGTGACCTGGTTCTATGCCATCTTCGGATCGATGATCATGATCGCCGGTCTTTTCGCTCTCTTCCTCGCCGCGATCGGCCTGTATGGAGTAATGGCCTTCTCGGTGAGCCGGCGGACTTCGGAACTGGGGATCAGGATGGCGCTCGGCGCCCAATCGGGAGATCTGGTGAGAATGATCCTGAAGCAGGCCGCGATACAGCTCGGCATCGGTGTCCTCCTCGGTGTCGGTCTCGCCTTCGCCCTGGCCCAGGGAGTTCAGATGCTCCTCTTCGGCGTCTCCCCGACCGATCCCGTCATGTTCGCCATCATCGTGTTGATCCTGGTCGGTACAGGAACGCTGGCATCATTCATTCCCGCCAGACGGGCGACCCGGATCGATCCGGTGACTGCTCTCCGGTATGAATGATCGATGAGATAATATAGACTCGCCTGCAACCGGCTCAGATTCACACCGAACGGGAGCAGGCGGGTCGATGCAGAAAAAGATTATAACCGCGCAACTGGCAGTCATCGTCGTATCGATCTTCATCCTGACATCACTCCACTGTGCTCCTGCTCAGTCGGATCCGCGGATATCACCCGACATCGTCTACGGGCATAAAGACGGGATGGCGCTGACATTCGACGTGTTCCGGCCCGAGGTGGAGAGCAACGGCGCCGGCATCCTCTACATGGTGAGCGGCGGCTGGTTCTCTGTCTGGAGGGAACCGGCAGCACTGGGCCGGATGTTCACCGAGCTGCTTGAGGCCGGATTCACGGTCTTCGCGATCCGGCATGGCAGCGCTCCCCGGTACAAGGTTCCTGACGCGGTGGCGGACGTGAGGCGGGCGGTACGCTTCATCCGTCTGAACTGTGAGGAATGGGGCATCGATCAGGAGCGACTCGGTGTCTATGGAGGCAGTGCCGGCGGCCACCTCTCCCTCATGCTGGGATGTGCTGCTGACGCAGGTGATCAGGGAGCGGAGGATCCGGTGCTCAGGATCTCTGATCGGGTCACGGCGGTGGTGGCCTACTACCCCCCGGTGGATCTCCGGGCGATCACGGGACCGAACGAGCGGTTCCCGGCCCTCGAGTTCGATCGGGAACTGGCACCCTCCATCTCACCGCTTCTGCACGTGACGCCGGATGACCCACCCACCCTGCTCATCCACGGCGACGCTGACGAACTCGTCCCCCTCCGATCAAGCCAGGTGATCCATCAGGCGTTTCTGGATACGGGGGTCACCACCGAACTGATCATTCTGGAAGGCGCCGCGCATGGATTCCGGGATGAGTACGCCCGCAGGGCAACCGATGCGACGGTCGCCTGGTTCGAGAACTATCTGTTGGACAGGTAAGGGAGAGGAACGAGATTATCATCGGCGAACATGTCTGAACACCACTCAGAAAGGGACCGATCGTGAAGCGGACGAGACTATTAAGCATGATCCCCGGGCTGATCCTGCTGGCAGGATTGGCCGGCTGCTCACAGGAAGCGCCGGCGACAGCTGCCCTGGAGGCGCTCCAGGTGGAATTCGAAGCCAGTGAGCTGGGGTACCAGGAGCGTATAACAGAATTCTTTGAGCAGTATCAGACCATCGCGCACGACTACTGGGGGACCGAGGCCGGGCTGAAGGCGGAACTATGGGTAATGCAATCCATGCGTTCCGCAGAGATCCCGGAGGACCAGGAAGAACGGACCGCCGAGGCGATCGTGGAAGGCATCTTTGAAGAGTATGCTCGATCGCCCTATATCCATCATCTGACGGATACTCCCTACATGCTCACCACTGAACAACGCGAGCAGTATTTCAGTCAGCTGATGGAGGATTCGCCCCACGCTCAGGTCCGAGCCTCGGCCATGTATTCCCTGGCCGACGCCGGAGCCCGCGGAGACGCTACCGATGAACTGAAGCAGCGTCGGGTGGAACTTCTGGAGGGCCTGATCCACGATTACGCAGACGAGCAGTGGAACGAGACCACCTACGGCGCGATCGCCACGGCGGAGATGCATCCCCACGACCCGGCCGACCTCGAGATCGGCGATCCCGCGCCGGAGATCAATGGGTGGAACGTCGATGGCGAGGCGATGAAACTGAGCGACTATCTCGGAAAGGTGGTGGTCCTCGACTTCTGGGGAGACTGGTGACCACCCTGCCGGGTCATGTACCCACACGAGCGGTCGCTCGTAGACAGACTGAAAGATGAAGCCTTCACCATCGTCGGCGTGAACAGTGATCCGGCCGAACGGTACCGGACGGCGATCGTCGAGAATGAAATCACCTGGCCGTCCTTCGCCGACGGCGGCATCACTGGCGGCCCGATCGCGACCCGCTGGGGCGTGACCGGCTGGCCGACCATCTTCATCATCGACCACGAAGGCGTCATCCGCGAAAAGAACAAGCGGGGTGAGGCGATGGATGAGGTGGTCGACCGCCTGCTGGCAGAGATGAAGCGGTAGCGCTCATTATCTGAACCCGCGGTTCGCGCCTGCTCAGGTCCGCGAATACCAGAGCGAGAAGAGTTCCGCTTCCCGCTCGGCCGTGATCCCGCTCCGGAGGCGCGCCTGCCGCTCTTCCGGCCGGGTGAAGTGGTAATCGAGAGTGTCCTTCGCCGTCACCGCCAGGGGCCGGTAGGTCAGTCCCGCCTCCCATGTCCTCGTCAGATCGAACCGGTTGAAACCAGCGTTACGACCCACGGCGGGCATCCACAGCGGCATGTGTGAATAGGCCCTGACTCTCTGCTGCTGCAGGAATTCCGTATCCATCCAGGTGAAGGTGGCGTCCGATTCCACACCCTCCCTGATTCCTTCGAGAAAGGTCTTGAAAGTGAGCGGGTAATCGGGTCCGAGGGCCATGAAAGTACCAGTGTACCCGTTCTCCAGCAGGTGGATGTACCATTCCCCCATATCGCGAACATCGATGATCAGGCCCGGCCTGATGATCAGGGCCCGATCCCCAAAGGCCGCGATTGCTTCCCTCTCCGCGGCGGCCTTCTGGGGTCCGTAACCCATCGAACCTTCGGTCTCCTCGGTCCACGATTCGACCGGGTAGACGGGACCATCGATATCCATCGGGATCCTGCTCAGATCGGAGTAGACCGATCGGGTCGAGGTGAAAAGGTAGATCCCGACCGAGTCCTTCAGGAGACGGGCCGATCTGCGGACCCATGAGGGCAGGATTGCGGAATTGTCGATCACCACATCCCATTCCCTGCCTTCCAGGGCGGAAAGGTCGTCGACCCGGTCGCCGACCAGCTTCTCGACCTCCGGAAAAAGGTGGGTATTGGTTCGGCCGCGGTTGAAGAGCGTTACCTCATGTCCCCTTTCCAGCGCGGGACGGACCTGATGGGGGCCGACGAAACTGGTTCCCCCCAGAACCAGGATCTTCAGTTTCCGCGGACCCGCGGAACAGGCATGCAGTCCCAGGCTCATGGCGCTTCCGGCCACGGCCGTATTGATAATGAAATCACGTCGCGTTGGTGACATGCCGGTTTCCTTCTTTCGTTACGGTGTCATCTGCCAGGGCATGATCTGCTCCGGTGTGACTGTGATGAGGGTGCGTGCCCTGTTCCGGGCCTCGGTCAGGAGGATGAATCTGTCGCGGGCGGGCCGCAGATACCCAAGGAACACCCAGCCCTTATCCAGGGGATCGGCCGGCAGGAAGGCGAAGTCGGAGAGGGCTTCCCGGAGATCGGCGTACGAACGGATCTCAAACGAGGTCGGGTAAGCTGAGCGGTCGTCTTCGACCATCCTCATGGCGAACGCCATCTGGATGTTCCTCAGCTGCCCGAGGGCCGCGGCGGTCTTCGATTGATCGAGAGCCCTGGCGGCATCACTGACTGGCGGGGCCGGTGGCCAGGTCAGATTCAGGTTTTCATATTCCAGGCCCGGCTCGAGGGAGAGGCCGAGCGCCTCCAGCAGCGCTCCTGTCCGATGAAGCTGGAAGGAGTTCTGCTTCAGCTGTCGGTTGACCTTCCCGCTCAGGCTCAGGGTGTGGAAGAAGAGTGCTCCCGAGACCAGGAGGCTCGCCAGGGCGACTCCGAAGGCGAAGCCGGCCGATGGTCCTCTACCCGGAAACTGCGAGGTGCCTGCCTGCTCAGGTCGATCGTCCATGTCAGCGGGAGCGGGTGACATCGAGGGTGAAGGAGACGCCCAGTCCGAGGAGGGATACATTCTCCGAGTACACCAGCCGCGCGGTCAGCCCGAAATTGAACCGTTTCCAGAGCCACCAGTCCTTTCCGAGGGCCAGGTAGACACCTGCCGCGGAATCTGAGGTGGTCTCCGTACCGATCTCATCATTCAGAAAATCGTAGGTAGTCGACACCACGGCCAGCGAACCCCACCAGTTCTTCGGTTCCAGATAGATGGTGATTCCAAGCCCGGCATATTCGATCCCGAGACGGCTGTCTTTACTGGTCGTTGTGGTTCCCGGATTACTGACGGTGATATCGGGCCCGTAGATCTCGGTCCGTGAAGCAATGAAGAACCAGAGGAAATCGGGGCGGATCGCCCTTCCGATCATGAGTTCCCACCCCAACCCGCTGCCCGAAATGTCGGTGGTGACCTCCGTACCGGTTACCAGCGCGGTCCGGGACCCGGTGCCGCCTCTCGGCCCCGAGCCGAAGCGCATCACCCAACCGTCGTGGTGCGCGTTCTGCCGCCAGTTGGTGTCGGACGGGACGATCGGATCAACTCCCCGTTCTGCCTGTTCCTGGCGGGCAGGTTCCGGCTGACCACTTACGGCGGCGGCCAGTTTATCGGCGACATCGCCCGTGGCATCGGTCAATACCTGCTCGATCCCGGCGACATCCTCGTAGGCGACCTCCTCGATCCGACCCGTGGCGACATCCACGATCCGGACCTGCAGGGTATAGAGATTGCCGACCTTGCTCACACTTCCGGCGACCATCTTCTGGACCCCGAGGATCTGTCCCACCTGAACCACGCATTCGTTGGTGTTGCACGCTCCCGACATCTGGAAGCCCACTTCGTCGAGGATCGATTCCATCCGGTTCCGTTCGACGACTTCAAAAGTGTCGCGTTTTTCGGTCAGCTTCACCCGCAGACGCTCGGCGATCGCGCGGACCTCTCCCACCTCGACATTGTTGGCTTCGAGTTCCAGTACCGCGATGGCCATCAACTCCTGCGGATCCTGCGGGAGAGTGAACGCGGCCGCTGAGATCGGGATACCGGCGATCAGTGCGACGAGCACAACAGAAAGTGCGGCGTGTCGGTTCAAATGAGCGTCCCTCCTCCAGGGGGTGATCCAGTGGCACCTTACCACGGGCCTCGTCGATGGTCAAACAGACCGGAGTCGGTGTATAATCGAGGATATCCTGGAGGTGCAAATTATGCCGCAGCCTGTTGATGAAAGCACTATCGCCGTTATTCGTCCGTCGGGCAGCATGATGGGCCCGCCGGCTACTACCGGACTGCAGAAGAAGGTGAAGGGTCATATCGAGAAGGGTATTCCCTGGGTTGTTGTCGATCTCGGCAAAGTGGACTGGTTCAATTCCAAGGGCATCGGCACGCTCATCAGCTGTGTGACGAGCTGTCGTAACGCCGGTGGTGACCTGGTTGTTGCTCGCCCGGGGAAAAAGGTGATATCGGTCTTCATGATCTCACAAGTCGTGAAGCTTTTTAACACTCATGAAACGGTCGAGGGGGCGAAAGAAGCTCTTATCGAACTGAGATCAGCGCAGGAAGGCTGATCATCGCTCCCTGATCCGTACCAGGCCGGCGTCGATATACTGTCCGCCGCCTGTCTGGTGACAGTGGATGGCGATCACGTTGCCCCTGCGTCTGAGTGCGGCCCGCGTTGCTTCGGAGATCGGCTCATCGACATAGGTGGCGGTGTACCCCCTGACCCTGGCCGCCAGGATACCGTTGATCCAGATTTCAGCGTCCTCGTCATGGTGGATGGCCAGAAAGAGGTCGTCCATATCGAACCGGCGGCGGATCCAGATGTCGTCGCTTTCCCAGGGGGTACGCACGACCGCTCCCGGAGTGTCCTCCCTTCCAAAGCCCGCCTCACCCTCCTGCCAGGAGCCGTCATCGAACCGCGGCAGGGTCCAATCCGCTGCCGGTTCTTCTATCGTGTACTGCCAGAGGTGCGGCTCGTGACGCGCATCGGTGACGATGGTCGTGAACTCCGGCGGCGGCAGGTGGATCCTCCGGTTGGCCGCCACTACCCGATCGACCTCCATCTTGGTCACCGCCCGATCGTAGGTCATCAGCCCGTTCACTTCCGTCTCGACATCTGAAGTCTGCGTGTAGACGGCGGCCGACAGACCGGGCTCGGCTATCAGACGATGGAGCCGGCGCAGGAGGGTCTCGTAAGCGACGGTGAGATCGTCGGCCGATTCGAAGTTCCGATACCCCCAGTTGCGATCACTCTGCCAGAGATGCCCTTCGACCGGGAATCCGAGTCCCCCGAACTCACCCAGCACGATAGCGCTGATCACCAGCCGGGTGGGATCGTACTCTCCGATCCAGTCGGTGAGTCGTCCGGTATCGTACTGCCCCCAGCCCTCGTTGAAGATGACCCACGTCACGATGCTGGGATGGTTGGAGAGCGCGTCGATATTCCTTCGCAATTCCAGCTCGAACTGTCGCGCCGACTGGGCCGTTCGTTCAATGTCGGGATCGTTGCCGCCGATATACCGGTCACCGCTCGGCATGTCCTGCCAGACCAGCAGACCGAGGCGATCGCACCAGTAGTACCAGCGGTCGGGCTCGATCTTGACGTGCTTGCGCGCCATGTTGAAACCGAGTTCCTTCGTCACTTCGATGTCGTACCGGAGCGCCTCATCGCTCGGAGCGGTGTAGAGGCCATCCGGCCAGAAACCCTGGTCGAGGGGGCCGATCTGGAAGAGGAACTCGTTGTTCAGCATCATGCGGAGGATCCCGTCGGCGTCCCGTTCGAGTGAAATCTTCCGCATGCCGAAATAGCTCTCCACCTCATCGACGGCAGCCCCGTCCCGCAGCAGGGTGACCTTGAGGTCGTAGAGGAAGGGAAAGTCAGGATACCATAACCTGGCCTCGGGGATCTCCAGCTCGATCACACTGTTAACCCTTCCGACAGCACGTGAGACGACCCTGGTACCCTCCAGGGCGAGCACCTCGACCGTGTCATGATCCCTCGCGGCCTGGACCATGGCCGTTACCATCAAGTGCCCCCCGTCTATATCTGGTACCAGTCGGAGATGATCGATCGATACCTCCGGCACCGGTTCCAGCCAGACGCTCCGCCAGATCCCGGTGGTCGGGGTGTACCAGATACCGCGCGGTTCATTCACCTGCTTCCCCCGCGGCTGGTATCCCGAACTGGTGGGATCCCAGACAGCAACGATGATCTCCTGTTCCGAACCGGGTTCGAGAGCGGAGGTGATATCGAGGGTGAAGGGATCGTAACCGCCGCGGTGCTCACCTGCCCGGCGGCCGTTCACCCAGATGGTCGCTTCCCAGTCGACGGCCCCGAAATGGAGGAGTACCCGTTTCCCCGACCACGAGGTCGGCAGGGTGAAGGCTCGTCGGTACCAGAGCCGGTGGTCGGCGTCGATCCGCTCCATCACGCCGGAGAGAGCCGACTCGACCGGAAAGGGGACCAGGATACCGGCCTGCCAGTCGGTCGGCCGGCGGGAGTTCCGGGGAGTGATCGAGTAATCCCACAACCCGTTCAGAGTCTGCCACTCATTACGCACCAGCTGGGGACGGGGGTATTCCGGGTGGACGTGGTCCGGAGAGACATTCTCCGCCCATCTGGTCATGACCGGCGCGTCTTCCACCTGCCATTGAGCCTCGACCGGGGAGAGTGTGAGACCGACGGCAAACAGCAAAAGCGGGATCAGAAAGAGTGACGAGCGCTTCAAGGCAGGGGCTCCTTTAATTCCCCGGATGCTGTGGAAGACAGGACGGGGTATCCGCAGTATACCCCCGGGAACGGAACGTCAGGAAGAGGATCGAGCGACTGTCGGAGCTGCGTCCAGGGTCATGTCACGTGACAGGTACTAATCCCTGTTCAGCACCACCATCGGATCCACCCGCGCGGCCCTCCAGGCGGGGACGAGACAGGCAACCATTGCGACCATGGCCATCAATACCAGTCCCGTGATGAGCGAGGCGGGATCGTAAGCGTCGATCCCGTAGACATGGTTCGATATCACCCGCACCAGCAGCAGAGCCCCGACCACACCGGTCCCGAGTCCGATCATGACCAGACGGAATCCGTCCCGGACGATCAGACTGATGACATTCCGCGATCCGGCTCCAAGTGCCACCCGGACACCGATCTCGGATGATCGCTGAGCCACAGTATAGCTGAGTACGCCATAGAGACCGACGGCGGCCATGAGGAGCGCGATCAGTGAAAAGAGCCCCAACAACTGCATGTTGAACCGTCGTTGAGCCAGCGAGGTCGAGAGGACCTCTTCCATACTGATCATCTCGGTCACCGTTTGATCGGCGTCTATCTCAGCCACGACCTGCCGCAACAGGGAGAACACGGCCTCCGATTCCGCCCGACTCCTGATCACCATGGTCAGAAATGGCATTGAACTCTGAGAGTAGGGCCGGTAGATCTCCGTTCGCGGCTCGGTGTCGAGTGATGCGAACCGGGTATTGCTGACCACGCCGACAATCTCCGACCATTCTGTCTCCGCGTCCGTCGGATCACTCCAGGTAACCTGTTTCCCCAGGGGGTTCTCACCGAGCCAGAACTCCTCAGCCAGGGCCTGGTTGACCACGACCACCCGGGGTCCGTTCTCATCATCCCCCGGTTCCAGCGCCCTCCCACTCAACAGGGGGATGCTCATGATCCGGAAATAGTCCGCACTCACCAGCTGGAAACCTGCGACGGCATCCTGGCCGGGCTCGGCCGGTCTGCCCTGGATGCTGAAGGCAAGGGTTCCGGTGATCCCGGGGTTGATTGGCAGACTCAATATCGCCGCGGCACCCTCAATTTCCGGTCTGGCGTCCATCCGCTCGATGACCTCCCGGTAGAATCCCGTCACCAGGGCGTCTTCGCCGTACCTGCTCTCCGGTATCCAGACTCGTGCGGTATGGACATCCACCGGGTCGAAGCCCGGATCGACATCGTTGAGCGCCATGAAGGTTCGCACCATCAGGCCGGCCCCGACCAGGAGGATGAGGGAGATCGCTACCTCACCGATGATCAGCCCGTTGCGGAGGTTCCTCCGTGATCGACCAGCCGTGTGCCGCCCTCCACCTTCCCGCACCGCGGTCATCAGATTGCCGTCGGAGGACTGCAATGCCGGAACGAGACCGAACAGGAGGCCGGTCGCCAGGGCGATGAGCATGGTGAATCCCAGCACGGTCCAGTCGACCGCGACCGACGCCATCCGCGGGATCTCTTCCGGGACCAGGGAGAGGAGAAGATCGGTCCCCCCGAACGCAAAGGTCAGTCCGAGGATCCCTCCCATGAAGGCCAGCACCGCACTCTCCGTCACCAGCTGCCTGATCACCCGCGTCCGGGTCGCGCCGATGGCCATCCTGACGGCTATCTCCCGCTCGCGGCCGGAGGCACGTACCAGCAGCAGATTGGCCACATTGGCGCAGGCGATGAGGAGGACAAAACCGACTGCCCCGAAGAGGGTCAGCAGGATCGAGCGGACATCGCCTACGATCGCGTCCCGCAGCGGGACGATATTGTAACCCCCGTCGGGATCCATGGCAGGGTATTGCTGTCGGAGACCAGCCCCGACCACATCGAGTTCCGAGCCGGCCTGAGCCAGAGTTACGCCGTCATCCAGGCGGGCGATGACATTGAAGTATTCCGCACCGCGTACCGTGGACGGATCGCCGCCGAAATCGAAGGGGGGATCAGGAACACGGTATCTCGATGATGCCCAGAACTGGGCTGATTCGGGATAGCCGACACCCGGCGCCAGGATGCCGACGATGGTATACAGTTCTCCATTCAGCTCGATCGATCGGCCAATAACACCCTCATCCCCACCGAACTCCGTCTGCCACAGGCCGTGTCTGAGGACGACTCGAACCAGTTGGAGGTGACCGAGGCTCCCATGAGCATGCGGGGCAGATCGTATCCGGTCAGGGTCAGGCTCGCTCCGCAAATCCCGGCGAATTCTTCGAAGGAACCACACTGCTCCATGACATCGATGAAGGTCGCCCCGCTCCAGTTGTCACGATCGTTCTCGGGCTGGGTGGTCCACACCTGAACCAGCTGTCCAGGGTCCCTGAACGGCAGGGGCTGGAGCACGACCCCGTTGATGACGCTGAAGATCGAGGTGGTGGCGCCGATGCCCAGCGCGAGCGTGAGGACCGCGAGGATCGTGAATGAGGTGGTGGCGCCGATGCCCAGCGCGAGCGTGAGGACCGCGAGGATCGTGAATCCCGGTCTATTCAGAAGGGTTCGGAATCCGTAGCGGATGTCGTGGATCAGGTCGGTCATGGCACAGCCTCATCGCCTGGAGGTTCAGTAATGGAACGATCGCCCGGGCCCGGAAGTTGCTCGCATTCCCTCCCTGTCGGGACTCGGTCCTATCCGAACGAGGCGTCGGAAGTGAAGGAATCGGGCGACCTTCACTGTATTACTTCATAGCCGCACAGCCATCCTGCGTTTCGTGCAGCAGGTTTCAACTTCAAGGAGACTGCAACAATGACCGTCCGAACCCGCTCCATCATCAAGGTTCTGCTCCTCTCCATCCCGTTCCTGCTCTCCGCCTTCTCCGGCAGTGTCGGCGCCCAGGAGGGCGATGACGGATTGCCCGATTTCAACACCCGGGAGGTGATCGTTCTGGACGTCGACCTGGCGGTCA
>JALGWK010000112.1 GCA_025774205.1 bacterium | reverse complement strand
ATTTCGACTATCTCGAACGATCCCTGGAGACCAAACTGCAGCTCATGCTGATGTAGGTGTCTAAATGCCGAGATCTCTGATGAGCACCAATTCCTTACTCCGCCGCCTGCTCCTCGCGACTACTCTTGTGGTCCTCACCGCGGGTACGCCCGGCCAGGCTCAATCCGCCCATCCGACCGGTCTGCGCGGCGGCCTGCTCGTTCCTTCAGGGCAGACCCTCCCCCGAGGGGCAATCGCCATCAGCACCTTCGGAAATGTGACCAGGGACAGCACCGCCAATGTCCTTCTGGGCTCCCTTGGTCTGGCCTATGGCCTGACCAACAGCATCCAGCTGAGCGCCGTCATAAGCGCGTACAATACCGGTACCGGCACAGGTCCGTTCGTGTTCACCGGCGGCACCACCGGTTACTCCGTCGGTCCGATCAGCCTGACCTTCGGATTGCCCGGTCGCGTTGACCGGGCTTTCCATTTTGCCTTCAACGCCTCCCTGACCCCCGGGATCTCCGATATCGGACTCCCGGGACACAACGTTACCTACGCCCGGGACACCTTCGACATCTCACTCGGCATGATGCAGGATTTCCGGAAGGGCTCCTTTGATATCCGCCTGTCCGAGGCGGTGGTCATTACCGAAGAGGCTCTTGTCAACCTGCCCAATCGCGGCCAGATCGGATTGGGGATCACCTGGTGGCCGGCCAGCTGGATCGGCATCGAATCAGAGACGCTTTACCAGCCCGAACTGGCGGCAGGGAACTATTACAGGGATGACTATATCGCCACCAGCGGGGGCGCCATTTTCCACCTGGCGCCATGGCTGAACCTCAGGGGCGGATACCTGAGGAGCCTCGCCGTCTACCGTCTCGACGAGATGAACGGATACGGGGCCTGGATGATCTATTCGAGTATCGAAGTCGTATTCGGCGGCCAGGAGCGTCCCGAACAGGCTGAGAAGCCGGAGCGTCAGCCCCGTGAGCGACGCCGGCGTGAACCGGAACCGGAGGTCATCGAACCTGTCGTTGGTGACAGTGACGGGGACGGTGTGCCGGACGCAACCGACCAGGAACCGGACACGCCCGCAGGAGCCCTCGTCGACAGCGAGGGACGGGCACTCGACGGTGATGGCGACGGTATCCCTGACGGACTCGACCAGGAACCCGCGACTCCGGCGGGAGCCAGGGTCGACAGCGAAGGTAAGGCGCTCGACGGTGACGGTGACGGAATCCCCGACGGGATCGACCGGGAGCCGGGTACTCCTGCCGGAGCCGCCGTCGACAATCTCGGCCGCGCGGTCGATTCGGACGATGACGGGGTTCCCGACGGGATTGACGTGGAACCGAACACGCCCCGCGGGATACCGGTCACTGCCGAGGGACGTGGCATCTACGGGATGGAAGCGGAGCTGATTACCAGGGGACTCCTGACGCTGAACACCATCTATTTCGACTTCGACACGGTGAACATCAAGCCCGTGTCGTTCCAGACACTGGAAGAAGTCGGTCTCATCCTGGCCCGTTACAACGAGTTGAGGATCGAGATCGGCGGGCACACCGACAATTTCGGTTCAGACGCCTACAACCGACGGCTGAGCCGGATACGCGGCGAGGCGGTTCTCAACTGGTTGCTCGAGAACGTTTCAGAGCTCTCCCTGAGCCAGTTCACGGTTGTCGGTTATGGGGAATCACGGCCATATGCCTCGAATGACACCGAAACGGGGCAAACCCTGAATCGTCGCGTGGAATTCCAGGTGCTCAATACAGAGGAGTTGGCGAAGTACCGACGCATTCCCCCTGAATAGCCGTCGGAAGCGGTCCTTCAACTCGATCACTACGTCAGATTCCGTCTGGCCTTGTGGGGCGTACATACCTGTACGCCCCCGCGACCATCCTCATATTCCAGTGTCATGTCACGTGACACAGGAGCCTGTCGGAGTAACCGGCGAACGCGAGGTTTGGGCTGGCGCCGGCCGACCAGGCGGCTGAGCCGGAGGCCCGGAAACGTAGCCACTGTGCTACGTTGAGGACATCCGGCGAAAGCCAACGCCGTCAGCCGGATGCCAGCACATACCGCAGCCGGTGGCTTACTCCGACAGGCTCCTAGTAACCCGGGCCGAGAATCAGCGCGTTCAGGACGAACTGATGTTCTCCTTCAATGAACATCCTCCAGAGCGGATCGTCGGCGAAGAGGACGACCTTGCCCCGGCCGACGTTTCCGGCAACCAGCCAGGCCTGGGTCGAGAGTCCCTTGGCGAAATCAGGTCCCGCATAGCCGCACAGCAGCGGCTCCGGCAGGAAGACGCCCACATTCACGCCCCGGTCGGTAATATCGAAACTCGTGCCGCCCCGCTTGAGGATCCCCATCCGCTCCGGCATGCCGAAAGCCATCCAGTGGTCGGGATCGAGCACGATGCCGTACATGCCGCCGGGAGTGCGGCGCAGTTTCGCTTCCTGCTCCCGTTCAGCCAGTGTCCGGCGGGCATCGATCGCCAGTTCATCTCCACCGTCACTGGCTGCAGCGCCGCCGCCAGCAGTGTCACCACCAGCAGCGCCACCACCCATCATGCCGCCCCCACGTCCACCACCCCCGCCACCGCTGCCCATGGTGATTCCGGCCATCGTGGCTGCCGTGCGGGCACCGCCGCCCCAGGCCAGGAGGACACCTCCACCCTGGAGCCATGTGTTCATCGCCGCCGTTTCCTGTTCGTCGAGTGATCCGGCGAGGATGATGGCGTTGTAATCACTCAGATCGGTCCGGCCGAGCCGTGAGGCGTCGACAAGGGTGTAATCGAACCACGGGTATCGCTGGTCGAAGAAGTGCCATGCCTGCCCGAACGAACCACCTGCCGACTCACCGGCCAGAACGGCCACCCGCGGTTTCTCCAGCTGACGGTAGAGTCCCGCTCCCAGGTCGGTCCCCTCCTCTACAAGACCGGTATTCAGGGGGTAGGCGGTCACTCCATGCTCGGAAACGATCTCTGCGATGATCTCATGCAGGTCATCCGGATTGCGATAGAGCGGTATAACGAAGGTTCCTGGAGGATATTCGCGACCGCCGATGGTGAATGATTCCCCAGCTGAACTCACCCTGATGTCACGGTTGAGCAGGTGAAGCGCCGCCAGCAGTGCCGACGTGCCGTCATACGGTATGGCCCAGGCATATTCCGCCCGACCGCCCTCGATGCCGCCCGCGCGAACGGGAAGACTGGTCACCGGGGTTCGATCGACGCCGGGGACTTCAGAGAGCGTATAGGCCTCTACGTTATAGACCAGTGGCAGGGTCCAGCCCGATAGATCGTAGAAACTGGTGTCCTCAAGCGTCGGTTGGACCTCGAGGAGTACCTGTACGGCGACCCCCTTCGGCTGGCCCGCCTCCACAAGGTAGGTGCCGGCGGGGAATTCCTTCGAGGACGGTGCCTCGGTGAGTCCGTAGTTGTCTACCACACGAGCCCGGAAAGAACGCGTGGCCGTGCTCACTTCCAGTCCGTTCCGTATCAGGAGGTCCACCAGCCGGTCCGCGTTGTAGGGATCCTTCGCGGGAACGAACGCGTACGACTTCACCTCCGCGTCTCCCAGGCTGATGGCATGCCGGAAGAAGGCGAGAAAATCCTGGAGCCGTTCCTGCCTCTTCTCGGCGGTCGTTCGGAGGGTTGCGATCGAGGTGGTGAAGTGTCCGTGAGCCCTCTGCCTGAGTGAGTGGACCGTTCCGTCGGACTGTTCCCGGACGATGGCGACCCCACCGCCACCACCCTGTTCATAGGTCATGCCGATCGCACCCATCATGCTCGGCCACGAATCACCGAACGCAGGGTAATACATGTCGAATCCCACTTTGGTGTAGTAGGGCCATCCATAGTGATCGAAGGCCGCCGCGTTCCCTTCCCCGTAGTACTGCTGCCACTTCATTATGACATCGGGGAACGCATCATGTACCGGAGTCGCTGCCGGGAAGAAGAAGTAGGAGTCGCCCCCCATCTCATGGAAATCGACATGCACGACCGGATTCCATTGCAGGAGCTCGGATATGATCGCCTGGACTTCGATCTGGGTCTGCCACGCCCAGTCGCGGTTGAGATCGAACATGAAGTGGTTGGTCCGGCCACCGGGCCAGTCGGAACCATGTTCCCACGATTCGGGGGTGGCATCGGGCACCGATCCACTCCGTTTCTTGTAACTGGCCACAACCCGGTCGCGACCATCCGGATTGAGCAGGGGAGCGACCATAACCACCAGCTCATCCAGGATGTTCCTCGTCACTTCGTCGGTCCCGGCAGCCAGCTGGTAGACGGTCAGGAGCGCGGCTTCGGTACCCGCGGATTCACTGCCGTGGACATTGTAAGTGAGCCAGGCCACCGCCGGACTGTTCTCGATAATCGATGACAGTCTGCTGTTCTGTACCCCTCGCGGATCAGCGAGCGTTGCCATGTTCCGGCGGATCTCCTCCGCTCTGGCGAGGTTCTCGGGCGTTGAGATAGTCAGCAGCAGCAGATCACGCCCTTCATACGTTTCCCCGAATGAACGGATCGTGACCCGGTCGCTGGCTTCGGCAACAGCCTCCATATAGGCCTGCAGCTCATGGTGCCAGGTGTAATCATCACCGATCTGGTAACCGAGGAAGTCCCACGGTGTCGGTATCGACGAGTCATATGTCCCGTCAGGGTACCATTCGAACGGTTCAATGGTCTGGGCCTGCACGCAGACGGGAATCATGAGCAATACGATCAGGGTAGAGAGTGCTTTCTTCATCCGGGTTCCTCCGCGGGTCTACAGATGAGCAGAACCATCCGCTCGAATGCGACGGTAATTGCGTGACCGGGCACCAGTGCCTAACTTCGTACTCTATCTACAGCGCGACCTCAATGATAATTCATTCCAGCAGCGGACCCGGGAAGTGAACAGCAGGCGTCCGGACAGGCCTTCGCGATACAACCGGGAAGCGGGAACCCGGCCGATATCCGGGCGTCATTACTGTTGAACAGCGCTGAACACATGTAAGAACCGATCCTCATGACCCACTCATGAGTGTCAGAATACTCCCGTATTTTCAAGGTACACATTAGGGCCGGCGGGGCTCTGGGGAGAGCCTCCGTTCGGCCCTTGCTGTAACTGGCGAGGTGGTTTGAGCGCAATGAGATATAAACAGAGTGATCGGCCGTACATCGTACGGTCGATCTTTTTCATCGGAGTGGCCGCAATGGTTTCGGCTCTTCTTTTTCAACAGCAGGAGATCGATCGTCTCCGCAGGCTGACGAAGGCGCAGGCCGATATGGTGGCCTACCATCAGTCATGGTCGACAACGGCCGTCACTCACCTTGAACTCATCAGGAAGTACAACATTCCTTACCGATACCTGGAGATGCTGGCCGAGGCCAGCGAGGACTTCAACCTGAACCTGGAATTCATGGTGGGGTTGATGCAGGTGGAGAGTTCGTTCAAACAGAATGCCGTCAGCAACATGAACGCCTACGGACTCATGCAGGTGCGCATGATGACAGCTCAGGAGCTCGATCCGACGATCGAGACCTTCTGGCAGCTTTACAGCCCCGAGCGGAATATCCGTCTCGGCTCCGAATACTTCAGGAAGCTGCTGGATCGGTATGATGATGACTACCGGATGGCATCGCTGGCATATAATCGGGGGCCGACCCGGCTCGACGGTCAACTTTCAGACAATATCGATATCTCCGACCACTACTATCGCAAGATCGTCGCCGCCGGGAGCGATGATTAGAACACTATAACCAGCCGTTCCGCCGGTACCATTCAGCCGTATCCCTGATCCCCTCATCCACCGTCCAGGCAGGGCTCCATCCGAGTTCCTGCCTGGCCCGGCTGCTGTCGAAGGTCCAGTAGCGGACCATGAACTCCTGCATCCTTGTCCTGGTAAGCAGGGCCGATCCCGTGCCCACTTTCCTCAGGAACCAGTTCACTCCGACCATGACCCTTATCAGCGGAGCGGGAATCGGCAGGATGATCACA
>JALGWK010000004.1 GCA_025774205.1 bacterium | reverse complement strand
TTGGAGGGCATCGCGGGCCCTGAGGACGAGATCCATGATGTCGGGGCGGAAGACCTCGAAGTCGAAACGGGATCGCGTGGCTTTGTTCCGACTCAGGTACTTTCCCTCGTTGCGCCGGACGGCGAAGATATTGTCCGACAGCACCCATCCGGGCATGATCTCGTTCCAGGCCGGGGAGATACCGGGGATCACCGCCGAGGGGGAGTTGATCAAAGAGAAGGGGAAGGTCACCTTCTGGGGCAACGCGTTGACCGCGGTGGCGATGATCGAATAGGGCGCGCCGGTGAAATCGGAAGGGAACTTGATATTCACGCCCAGCCCGAAGAAGGTCCCCTCACCGCACCAGATCTCCTGGTCGGGAGCTTTCGAGGTGTGGTTTGAACCGACATTGGCGCCATATCCGACGTTCCCCTTCCCTTCAGGCCAGAAGGCCGCTATCAGCAGCGCCTGGTGGTGGAAGCCCACGAAGGGACCAACGAGACACGCCGTGACCTCGCCCTCCCCCACCCCGGTATTCGGTCCGAGCAGGGAATCAGTGACCTTGCCGTGACGTTCGACGTGGGAGTGCTCGGTCAATACCGAGCGGTCCACGATGGCACCGCTGGCTGCTTCTGAACCCCACTGGAGGATCGAGTCGGTGACGAGAGCGCCGCTTGTGATCTCCGCCGGTTCCTCTCCTGTACCAAGCAGAGTGGCGTTCTTCACCATGCCGGCGTCCCGGATCACGCAGCAGTTATCCATGAAGACGTTCTCGATCCGGGGGGTGTTGGAGAGGCGGGCATTGGCGCCGATCACGCCGAATTCTCCGCGACACTGCTCGGCGTAGGCGTCGACCAGGCGCTCGTATTCCCCGATCAGATCGGCGTTGTCCCTGGAAGTCGCCACCTCGGCGGCCACTGCTACTGTGATCTCGGCGTAGGTTCTCACCTCCCGGCCGCCTGTCTCGATGGCGATCGGCAGTTCCACCCCGTTTCCGAAGGTGGTCTCACCAGTGCAGACCACACTGCCGCAGTTGAAAAGGACCGCTCCCTCCTTCACGATCATCTTCCCGAGGAGATGAACATCCACGACCGTCACCTCGTCCCCGATCTCACAATCGGAGATCCTGCTCCCGAAGATCCCGGTCGGGACCACGATACCGGGCTCCAGTTCCGCCTCGCCGGTGAACCTGCCCAGCACGATCCGGCCGAAGAGGGATGAGCCCCGGACCCGCTCGGGATCGAAGCCGTTCACGACCCGGATCCGGCCCCAGTCGTCACATCGGTTCAGGTTCCCCTCGAGAATCCTGATCTCATTGGGGGTGAGTTCGCGCAGGGTGTCGTCGGCAAAGAGGACACTCCCGCCGGTCACCCTCTCCCTGATCCGGGCCTGCTCCCGGATGATCGGTGAGTCGGAGGTCGCGTTCACGACCGCTTCAAGGAGGTTTCTTCCGGACATGGCAGCTCGATTCAGGTCGGGTTCACTATCCGAGCCGGCCGGTCGGGGTACTCCCGGGTCAGTTTCGATCCCGCCGGTCGGTCCACGATGATAGTGGCTTTCGGGTGCATCTGCACAATGGTTGCCGGCACCATGGCTGTGATGGGACCTTCCACCGTTATCGAGATGGCTTCGGCCTTCGATTCCTTGTTGGCCAGCAGTATGACCGCCCGGGAATCCATGATGGTTCCGATACCCATCGTGATCGCGTAACGCGGAATATCCTCCATATTCTCGAAAAAGCGGGCGTTATCGGTGATCGTCTCCTCATCCAGGGTCTTGACACGGGTGCGTGAACCGAGCGAGGAACCGGGTTCGTTGAAGGCGCTGTGGCCGTTCTCCCCGATCCCCAGCAACTGGATGTCTATCCCACCCGCGGCCGTGATGGCCTCTTCGTATTCCTCGCACGACCTCTCGATATCGTCCGCCATACCGTTCGGCACATGGGTGTTGGCGGGATCGATGTTGATATGGTTGAAGAGGTTCTTATTCATGAACCAGCGGTAACTCTGGTCGTGATCGCCGGGCAGCCCGACATATTCGTCCAGGTTGAAGGTGGTGACACCGCTTAAATCGAGCCCCTCCTCCTTATGCAGTCGGATCAGTTCCTGGTAGGTTCCAAGCGGCGTACTGCCGGTCGCCAGCCCCACGACGGCGTTCGGTTTCCCGCGCACGACCTGTGCGATCATTCTGGCCGCGAGTGCACTGATCTCCTCATAGCTGTCCTTGATGATGACTTCCATGGGTGCCCTTTTCTCCTTTTCTCCCGATTGATGAGCGTACAATACAGGTTCTGGATATGAAAGCCTGAGAGAGTTCCCCGGGAAAAAGCATTTTCGGGCCAGCCCTGTTATCGATCGTTTATAAAGGATGTGGAACAGGGGGATTGACCTAAAAAAAGACTATCTGGTCCTATTTTCATCCCTTTATGATTATCATTATATCGGTACTGCCGGATTGACCCGGGCCCGATACACCCGGCCGTCCGATCGCAGGGAGGAATCAGCAGCCTGAGCCGCATGGAGACCGGTTTGCATCCAGACGATTTCCATATCCGTGAACATCCCATTCTCACTGCCTCAGATGGAGAGACGCTCGAGTTCTTCTGGTCGGGGGAGGAACTCACCGCCCGTCAGGGTGAGATGATCTCGTCGGCTCTTTTCGCCAACGGTATCCGCATCTTCGGGCATCATCCAAAGGATGACTCCCCCCAGGGCATCTTCTGCGCCAACGGACAATGTTCCCAGTGCATGGTCATCGCCGACGGCTATCCGGTGAAATCGTGCATGGAGATCATACAGCCGGGTATGCGGGTGGAACCGGTCGAGAGCCTGCCGGCGCTCCCCGCAGTCGAGGACGCGCCCTCTTTCCATGACACTGAAGAGATGGAAGTGGAATGTCTCATCATCGGCGGGGGTCCGGCGGGACTCTCGGCGGCCATCGAACTGGGCCGGGCGGGAGTTGAGACCCTCGTTGTTGATGACAAGCACAAGCTGGGCGGCAAGCTGGTGCTTCAAACCCACAAGTTCTTCGGCTCGATGGCCGACTGTTACGCCGGGATGCGGGGTATCGAGATCGGTGAAGTGCTGGAGGAGGAGGCAGCCCGGCTCGATACCGTGACCTGCTGGATTAATACCAACGCGGTGGCGGTCTTCAGCGACCGGAAGGTGGGCCTGGTCCGCGATGGCAGACACTACGTCCTGGTCCAGCCGAAGACGATGCTCGTAGCTGCGGGAGCGCGGGAGAAGTCTCTGATCTTCAGGGGCAACACCCTGCCTGGAGTCTACGGCGCCGGCGCTTTCCAGACCCTGGTGAACCGTGATCTGGTGAGAGCCGCCGAAAAGCTCTTCATCGTGGGGGGCGGCAACGTGGGGCTCATCGCCGGCTATCACGCCCTGCAGGCCGGGATCCAGGTCGTGGGGCTCGTCGAAGCGCTGCCCAAGTGCGGCGGCTACAAGGTCCACAAGGACAAGCTGGTCCGGTTCGGTGTTCCGATCTACACCTCCCATACCATCGTCTCAGCCAATGGCGATGAGACCGTCGAATCGGTCACCATCGCCGGGATCGGCCCCGACTGGAAGGCCATACCGGGCACCGAACAGTCATTCGAGTGCGACACGGTGCTCATCGCGGTCGGGCTCGACCCGGTTGACGAGTTCTATCACAAGGCTGTCGATTTCGGTATGGAGGTGTTCGCTGCCGGTGACGCCCGGGAGATCGCCGAGGCCTCGGCCGCGATGTTCTCGGGAAAGATCAAGGGACGGGAGATCGCCAGGACCCTGGGCCGGGACGTCGAAGAGACGCCCGATGACTGGCTGGCGACGGAACAGGTGTTGAAATCGAAACCGGGCATGACCTACGACGAGGAGATCCCGGAGAAGGAAGAGGGGATATTCCCACTCTTCCACTGCTCCGAGGAGATCCCCTGCAATCCGTGCATCTCCGTCTGTCCAATCCACGCTGTCACGGTGGGCGACGACATCCGCAACACGCCCCGATTCATCGGCGACGAGATCGGTGAAACGTGCACCGGCTGCGCCCAGTGTGTCACCATCTGTCCCGGCCTGGCGGTGACGATGGTGGATTACCGGAAGGACCCGGAGAACCCGATCGTCACCATCGCCCACGAGTTCACGAAGGAATCGGTGAAAAAGGGCGACCTTGTCACGGTTCTGGATACCGTCGGAGCCGTGCTGGGAACCTGTGTAGTGGAGAAGGTGAGGCCGGGCGCCATCGCCGTTCCCGGCCTGCCGGATGTACCCGGGGATGAGGAGCCGGAGAGCGGGAAGAAGAAACCGAAAAAGAGCAACACCTTCAAGATCCTCGTGAAAGCTCCCCGGGAGATCGCGAAACAGATCGCCGGGCTCCAGGTACAGGAAGAGAATGTGACCGAGCCGATGGATCTCTACGTGGAGCGGCTGACCGACGATACGATCGTATGCCGCTGCGAACGGGTCAGCGCCGGAGAGATCCGCGAGATGATCAGGGCCGGTTCGCGCGACATCAACGAGATCAAGGTCGCCACCCGGTCGGGGATGGGCGCCTGCGGTTCGAAAACATGCAGCGGACTCATCATGCAGCTCTTCGCCGAGGAAGGCATCGATCTCGAGGAGATCACCGGGAACGTCGATCGCCCCTTCTTCGTCGAGATCCCGATCGGTGTGTTCTGCGGAACCGAAGAGTAACCGGGTGGGAAACCACGGAACATACGACGTGATCATCATCGGTGCCGGCAGCGTCGGCACCCCCACCGCGCTGTATCTGGCCGAGGCCGGCCTCCGCCCCCTGGTCATCGACGCCCGCGCGAGTGTCGGCCAGGGAGCGAGCAAGGCCGCCATCGGGGGTATCCGGGCCACCCATTCCGATGTGGCCAAGATCCGGACCTGTCTGAAGAGTATCGAGGTCTTCTCCGGGTGGGAGGAACGGTACGGAGAGAGCATTGAGTGGACGCGGGGCGGATATTCCTTCGTCGCTTATCGCGGGCGTGAGGAACGGATCCTGAAGGATCTCATCACCGTTCAGCAGTCGTACGGTCTCGATATTTCCTGGCTCGACCGGGACGATCTGCTCGAGGTGGTGCCCGACCTGAATCGTGACGGCCTGATCGGCGGGACCTGGTCACCCGGGGACGGCAGCGCCTCCCCCCTGCTGGCCACCTGGCAGTTCTACCGTCAGAGCCTGGAACTCGGCGCGGAGTACCGGTTCAAGGAACTGGTGACGGAGATCCGTCGGGAAAACGGCAGGATCAGCGGGGTGGTGACCGACCGGGGATCGTACTCAACGCCGGTCGTGATCAATGCCGCCGGGGCAGGAGCCGGGGGGATCGCGGAGATGGTGGGGCTCGAAGTGCCGATCACTCCCGATTCTCATGAGGCGGGCGTGACCGAGCCGGTGGCCCCCTTTCTCAAACCGATGATCGTCGATATCCGACCGGTCGAAGGATCGGCCAACTACTATTTCTACCAGCACCGGACCGGTCAGCTGATCTTCTGCCTCACCCCCGATCCCCCCCTCGTGGGAACCGACCGTCGTGAAACCTCCTGGTTCATGCCCCACATTGCCAGGCGCATGGTGGACCTGATGCCCAGATTGAAGAACCTGAAGGTCCGGCGGAGCTGGCGCGGACTCTATCCGATGACCCCGGACGCATCACCGATCGTGGGCAGGGACAGGGAGGTCGAGGGGTACATCCATGCTGTTGGTATGTGCGGCCAGGGATTCATGCTCGGCCCCGGCCTGGCGCATGTGCTGGCACGAATCGTGACGGACGAGTTGACCGGGGATGACCTTGAAGTGCTCGAGAAGTTCTCGCCCTACCGTGAGTTCGCCGGTATGGAACAGCTGAAGTAGGAGGCTCAGGTCTTGGTGGAATGGTGGCGGGAAGAGTACAATACGGTCAGAACACTCAGCTCACGAAGGTGAACGGTCAGGTTCCTCACTCCAACGGACCAGGCATGACAGACACAGACAGGAACACATTCTTTCGCTCACTCCTGATCCGGGCCGGCGAGCTGATCAAGGTCGCAGCCAGGTTGTTGTGGCCTGCTTTAAGGAAAAGCAGGACCATTCCGCTGCTCACCCGAATTCCCATTACCTACAAATACTCCTTCTCAATCGGATTCGTCATTCTCATCCTCATGTCGGCGCTCGGCCTGGGAATCCTCAACAGACAGACCCGACTGCTTCGCGCACAGACGTACGACTTCGGCCAGACGGTTGCCGATCAGATGGCCGGATCGGCCACAGATCCGATCCTTGCTGACGAGGGTTGGCGACTCGGACCGCTGGTAACCACCCTGAGGAGTAATGCGAGCGTGCTGGGTGCTGCTGTTCTCTCGGCGGATGGCGACACACTGGCCAGTTCCGGGGCAATTCCCCATTACACCGCAGAACCTATCGAGATGTCGAACCGTGAAGCAGGGGAGCAGGATCAGCCGTATATCGAATGGTACGATCCTGCAGGCGGGGAGGGAAATCGGGACGTGGTGACGTTCGTCAGCCCTTCATTATACGGCGATATTGCGGTCGGATGGATTATGGTAACGTTCAGCCGTGCCTACCTGAACGAATCTCTCCAATCCTCGGTGCGGGTTATTGTCGCAGCCACCATCGTCATGATCCTCTTCGGAATCGGCCTCTCCATATTCATCGGCCGCCGCCTCTCCCGGCCGATCCATCAACTGATGGATGCCAGCCGGGCCCTGAGCAAGGGAGACATACAGTACCGCTTTACCGAGAAACGCAGAGATGAGTTCGGGCAACTGATGAGTTCCATTAATACCATGGCCGACGGCATCCTGCAGAAAACAGAGGTCGAGAAGATTTTCTCCCGGTACGTGTCCCCTACTGTGGCGCAGGAGATCCTCTCCAATCTCGCGGAGGTCAGAATCGGCGGCAAACACGTGCAGGCCAGTGTGCTCTTTGCCGACATCGTGGGATTTACCCGGCTCTCGGAACAGTTGGAACCGAATGAAGTCGCCGACCTTCTCAACAGCTATTTTACCCACATCGCCCACATTGCCGCTCTCCACCACGGTATCGTCGATAAATACATCGGCGATTGCGCCATGCTGTTGTTCGGCGCACCGGAGGAAGACCCCGATCACTGTTTCCACGCCATCGACTGCGCCATCACTATCCAGAAGCTCGCCAAGAAACTCAACGAACAGCGTTCGGAAGAAGGACGCGTCACGGTTCAGTTCCGGATCGGGATCAACACGGGATGGATGCTGGCAGGTAATATGGGATCCTCTGAGCGCATGCAGTACACGGTCGTCGGTGACTCCGTCAACCTGGCCTCCCGGCTCCACTCAGCGGCCGGACCGGGGCAGATCGTGATAACCGAGGAAACAAAGAAGCATCCGGATCTGGCGGAGCGTATTATGGTCAAGAAGCATGATTTGATTCATCTGCGCGGCAAGAGTGAGCCGGTTAACAGCTATATCGTCAAAAGCATCAGACCAGCATACCGGACGATCGGGGATAAAGAGATTGTATCGATATTGAAACAGGTAGTAGCCTCCAATTCATGAGAACGTCTCTGCGAAATAGTGTGATGGTGGCTCTGGCTCTCCTGTGCGGTTGCACCATTCCCAGTTTCCTCCGTCCACCCACCATAAACGAGATCAACGCCCTCGTCGCGCGTCAGGATTTCGGTGAAGCGCTGCGGGAACTGCGCGATATTCCTCCAACCCACCCGGAACGCGAGAGCTTTCGAGCGCTGGAGGCCGAGGTGCAGGACCTCGCTGACGAATACGCCCGGTCCATGATCGCGCGTTCCGAAGCGATAGAAGCAGAGGGTGACTGGACCAGCGCCATAGCCATGCTGGTTGAGGCCCGCCAGAAGTACCCGACCAGTGAGGAGATCGATACCGCCGAGCAGAATATGCGGCAACGGCAGACAATGCTGTTGAACGACGTGGACGACAGGCTGATACTGCTGCGGGCGGAGCGGCTCCTTCAGGAGCTCCCCCTCCGGCAGGAAATTGCCCGGGTCGACCCCTATCACCTCGCAGGGCGCAGGCAGGTCGCCGCAATTCAGGCAGAACTCACCAGTATCGTTGAGCGCCTCTCCACAGCAGGGGAAGAAGCGCTGCTGGATGGTGATTACTTCACTGCCGAGGGCTATATCATCATCGCCGCCCGGATAGAACGTACCCCCCGGGTAGAAGCTGCGATGGATCAGATCAGTCGGGAGCATGAACGCCGCGCCATGGCCGAACGAGAAGAGATCCGCCTCCTTGCAGCAGCTGAGACACAGGTGGCGAATATCCAGGAGGACGATCGCAGAAGGGACGAAGCGGCCCGGATTCGCGCGGAACGTGAGCGACGGCAGAGAGAAGTGGATCAGCGTCTGAACGAGGCCAGAGACGCTCTCGACCAGCAGCTGCTGCTGGAAGCGCGCCGGCTCGTGGATGAAGCAGAGATCATGGCCCCCGACTCCCCCGAGGTATCGGATGTTCGGGGACAACTCAACCAGCGAATTGTCCGCCAGGTGGAGATATATCTGGGGCAGGGGAACGATCTCTATACGAACGGTCACTACGAACAGGCAAAGCAGATCTGGGAGACCACCCTCGAACTCGAGGATAACGATACGGTGCGCTCGCACCTGGAGCGCGTAGACCGCGTGCTGGCCTCACTTCGTGATCTTCAGTCGAGGCGAGTGCGCCCCCCCCCTCCTCCTCCCGCTAACCCGGCAGCTGGATGACGATCTCGTTCGATACGCCACATTCAGTGATGAACCGCAGTCGAAGGGCGGAGCCCCTCAGCTGTCCCGGTTGATATCTCAGCTTGAATCGAACTGATCCATCCGCGTCGAACGTCACCGGCGTGGAGAACGTTGCCTCAACCGTGGGCGCCTGGGAGACTGCTGTTGTCCACACTTCTCCGGGACCGCTTCCCTGAGTGGCGATAGACTTCAGCAGACTGCCTTCGACCGACCAGTCAATGATCATCCCGAGCATGTCGACCGGTACGTCACTCGTGTTGAAGATATCGAAGAAGAGGTTATTCCCCTGGTTCAGGGCAACCGAGTCACCAATATAGAGGAAGATGTCACATGGACCTGCTGATGTGTAACAGACCTCCACGTCGTCGATGTTCCACCCGCCGAACTGCTGCGAGTTGTTGGTGTCGAGCGCCCAGGCGATCCTGACGTTCGGACTGCCGAGCACCAGGTAGGGGGTGAGATCGAGCAGCTGCTCCTTCCATTCTCCATCCACCGTGTTGACATCGCTCTGATTCTGCCACATCGTCTGCCAACCGGAACCGTTATCGATCCTCAACTCCGCGTCGTCGTGGGTACCCTGCTGTACCGAGAGCCAGCGCCAGTAGGAGAGCATCACCGTGCCATTGTTGTACCCGGAGAGGTCCATCGTTGGACTGATAATCCAGTTGTCGGCCCGGGAGCGGTACATGCCGTCGAACGATCCCTCCCCGATGTCGTTCCCCCAGACATTGGCACCTGAATGCGCCACGCTGGGATCGAACGACTTGCCGCGCGGTCGCCCGAGCTGCCAGTCGTCCCGGTTGCCGCCGGAAGTCCAGCCGAGATTCCCACTCTCGAAATCATCCTGGAAGATCGGACAGCATTCGCAGGCATCCCCGAACGGTTCGACCGGTCCGAACTCGTTGCTGGCCATCGAGAGGAGATCGTTCACGATGTCGTAGGCGCGGATGATGTACCAGTACGTCTGGCCATCCGCGGGAGGGTTGGTGGAGTTGGAGAGATTGTCCAGCCAGAAATAGAGTTCGGAGTCGTCGGCGTGGAGGTGGCCGATCGCGGGGGCGGTGTAATTCCCCTGCACCGTCGTCCGGAAGATGCGGTAGTCGTACACCGAATCGGAACATCCGCCATCATCCTCGGAGGCCAGCCATTCCACCCGGATCTCTCTCTGCGTCGGCTGGAAGGTATCGAAGGCGGCAGTGATCTCCGCTGCCCCCGGGGAACCGTCGGCGGTGGCCTCGGAGTCGTTCGATGGATCGCTCTCGGCTGAAGTGGAGCTGTTGTAGGCGGTCACGTGGTACCAGTAGGTGACACCCAGGATCGGTGCGTTCCCGGGGTTGGTGGCCGCCGAATCGGTCCAGTTGTAGAGTTCCGAACCATCGGCGGTGACTATCGCGATCAGGCCGGGCGCGAAGCCCCCCCGCCACCGGTAGATGAGGTACTGATCTACCAGGAATGAGCCGTCCCCGTCATCGGGAGAAGCGCTCCACTCGAGGATGATATTGCCGTTCGGATCACATGCCTCATCTTCGGCCGACAGTCCCGCCGGCGGCCCGATGAGCGGGTTCGCCGCGGGGGTCCCCTCCTCGACGTTGGATTCCTCGAACTCCGTACCCAGCTTCGTCAGAACGAGATATTCATAGGTGGTGCCGGGAATGAGCCCCGCGCCGAGGTTATTGTCCTCGTGGTTGTAGGTCTGCTGTCCCGCAGCCAGAAATTCCCCGACCTTGTTCCAGGTCGAGGTTCCCTTGACCCGTCGCATGAGCCAGTAGTGCTCCGGCCCGGGAGTGCAGTCTTCCGAAGGTGATCGGCGCCATGCCAGCAGCAGGGCCCGACCGTCATCGCCCGGCTTGTCCACGACCGAGATGAGCCTGGCGGCCGAGAGACCTTCCGAACTCCAGACGGCTCCGGCCTCGTTGCTGTTTTCGCTTTCAATCCCGGCCCTTACGGCCCGGATGATGTAGTAGTAGTCCGTATTGTCGACCGGTGGTAAACCGGCATCATTGCCGACCGTGTCATGGAATTCATAGGCCGTCTGACCGACAGCATCGACCAGGGTGTCGACCAGGACCTTGGAGAAGATGGTGCCATCCGAGACGGTGCCGCGGTAGACCTGGTACCTCTCGACTCCGCCGGCCAGACCATTGTCCTGCGGGCTGGCAAGGAAGCGGACGGTAATATCCAGTCCGGTGTCACAGGGGGTATCCCAGGCGTCATCGATGACGGGCGGTTGAGGCCCGTTCGGTATGCTGACGATGGGACCGATCCAGGCAGTTGGCACGGACTCCTGGGGAGCGCAGTCCCAGGCGGCCATGCGATAGTAATATTCCAGACCATCCACCGGTGAGTTGAAGTTGTCGACGTCGCCGTCATCGATGAAGACGTAGTTGGTGTCGGCGATGATCGCCTGTATCTGCCCCACCACCTCTTCCTCTCCGGCCGACCCGAGCTTCCGGTAGACAGAGTAGTACTGGACATCCTCTTCATCGATGAACTCGTCAAGTGAGGAGTCCCATTCGATGGTGATGCTGCCGCCATTGTCCGCGGGGGTGTCGTACCCGAAGGGATTCAGGGGGGGATCGGGAGGTACCCCGCAGAGCAGCCAGCCACTCGGATTGATCCCCACGTTCCGGGCCCTGATCTGACGCCTCAGCGTATACGACCGGTACTGGTAGGGGTCGCCGCTGGTGCCGAACGGTCCCTCGTAGCCGTGGGCAAGGCGGCCGGTCTCAACGATGACCGTGATATCCACTCGCTGGACATTCGGCAGGTTGGCCCGGGAGACCGGTGTCAACGCGTTGATCTCCGCCTGGGACAGGGCCCCGTCGCTGTTGCTGTCCCCCCACAGTTCCAGAACGTCGGGTAAGGTGAATACCCCCCAGTACTGGAAGATGGGCGGCGGCAGGGTGCCGTCGGGGTAAGCCGCCGGACCCCTCACGTTGTAGGCCAGGATCGCCGGGGGGTTCCCGTTGACCTCCTTGGTGAGGGTATAGAGGTTCGGATTGGCGGCCCCGGGCTGGCGGTCGTCGACCGTTACCAGCCCATCGTGGGTCCGATCGAGGGTCAGCCGGATCGTCTCCGATTCGTTCAGGTATCGGTCGAGGAAGACCGGCAGGTTCTCATTTTGGGGCAGGGAAGTGAAATCGCCCGGCTTGTACATCGTACCATCGCTCAACGGGACCGCCGAATCGCGGTTCATCGCCACGAAACGGTCGGAGAGATTGGCGTTGAAGGTCAGCTGGTTGGGGGCCGCGTCGATCCAGACCGGCTGCCGGTTGAAGTGATCGACGTAGTAGCCTGCCTGCCGGATGTCGGTCCCGAGGGAGGTCATCGCCATCCGGGCGTTCTGCTGCGTCTCGATCACGTCGAGTTCGACCGTGTTTATCGTGTTCTGGGCCTGGAAGGCGACCAGCATCGCCGAGAACATCACAGACGTCAGCACCAGGGAGACCATCAACTCAACGAGCGTAAATCCCCCCTCAGCTGACGACCTTCCGTTCACGGTGGCGCGTGAGGTGTCAGACCGGGGCTCCGGTCCTCGGGCGGTATGCAGGGCTGTCGGACACGGCATTGCGCGCTCCTAACGCTTGGTACGGGCAACCGTGCCGCATGTATCCGGCGCAAGTCTGGTCGCCCCGTTCCACCTGTCCCTGGGCCTCACGGGGTAATTCGCCCGAGTAATCTCGGAGAAGACATGGTCATCACGACCTCGTTCAGGGTGAACCCTCCTTCCCCGCGGGAGGGTACGCCCGTACTTTCCCGGTCCCGCTGCACCGGTACAGGACGCAGGCTCGCATATATAGAGCAATGATCGGGCCAAACATGGAAATGGCGCGAAGAATCAGTATCTTATTGGGTTTTGAAGGATCAGGTACGTGAATGAGCGGACAGTTTTTGCACAATCCATAGTGCCATAATTTGTAAAACTGACCATCCAAAATCAGATATCTTCTTATTCAACCGCAACTTACGTTGTCTGGCAGCAAAAAGGGCTGATTTGCACAATAGATAGTGCAAATAACTCAGTCACGTCTCAGCGGTTTGTACCTGATCCGGTGCGGCTGGTCGGCTTCCGCGCCCAGCCGTTTTCGCCGGTCTTCTTCGTACTCCTGGTAGTTGCCTTCGTACCAGACCGTCCTGCTCTCCCCCTCGAAAGCCAGAATATGGGTGGCGATCCGGTCGAGGAACCACCGGTCGTGGCTGACGATCATCGCGCAGCCGGCATAGGCAAGCAGAGCCTCCTCGAGGGCCCGCAGGGTATCCACATCGAGGTCGTTGGCCGGTTCATCAAGCAGGATCAGGTTGGCGCCGCTCTGCAGCAGTTTGGCCATATTCACCCGGTTGCGCTCACCCCCGGAAAGGTCCCCGATCCTGGTCTGCTGATCGGTGCCCCTGAAATTGAAGGCTGATACATAAGCGCGCGACTTTATCTCGCGCTTCCCGATCTGGAGCATCTCCCGCCCCCCCGAGATCTCTTCCCAGACAGTGAGTTCCGGTGAGAGCTGTTCCCGCATCTGGTCGACGTAGGCCAGCTGGACAGTCTCTCCCACCCGCAGGGAACCTGTGTCAGGCGACTCCCCTCCGGCGATCATCCGGAAGAGGGTGGTCTTGCCGGCCCCGTTGGCCCCGATCACTCCGACGATACCTCCCCGGGGAAGGTGAAAAGAGAGCCCATCCATGAGGAGTCGATCCCCGAAACCCTTCACCACCTCACGCGCCTCCACCACGATATCCCCCAGCCGGGGACCGTTGGGTATGACGATCTCAGCCCGGCCGACCAGCTCGCCACTGCCGCGGGCCAGCATCTCCTCGTAGGCGTTGATGCGGGCTTTGCTCTTCGTCTGACGGGCCCGGGGAGCCATGCGGATCCATTCCAGTTCGCGCTGGAGAGTGCGCTGCCGGCTCGACTCCTGCTTCTCCTCCACCCGCAGGCGTTCCTGCTTCTGTTCGAGCCACGAACTGTAATTGCCTTCCCACGGGATTCCGTGTCCACGATCGAGCTCGAGGATCCATCCGGCCACATTGTCGAGGAAGTAGCGATCGTGCGTCACCGCGATCACGGTGCCGCTGTATTCGGCCAGGAATCGTTCGAGCCAGGCTACCGATTCGGCGTCGAGGTGATTGGTCGGCTCATCGAGCAGCAGGATGTCGGGGTGCTGGAGGAGGAGCCGGCAGAGCGCCACCCGTCGACGCTCGCCGCCGGAGATGACCTCGACGAGCATGTCCCCGTCGGGTACGCGCAGGGCATCCATGGCGATGTCCACCGTACGGTCGATCTCCCACGCCCCCGCCGCCTCGATCTCATCCTGTACCCCGGCCTGCTCGTTGAGGAGCCGCTCCATCTCATCCTCGGAGAGCGATTCGGAGAACTTCATGCTGATCTCCTCGAACCGCTGCAGAAGGGAACGGAGTTCCGACACCCCCTCTTCGACGACCTCGCGAACGGTCTTCGTCAGATCGAGTTCCGGTTCCTGCGGCAGGTAGCCGATGCGGGTGCCGTCGGCCGCGCGGGCTTCTCCGGAGAAGTCGGGATCGACGCCGGCCATGATCCTCAGCAGAGTGCTCTTGCCTGAACCGTTGGCGCCGAGCACACCGATTTTGGCTCCACTGAAGAAGGAAAGGGATATGTCCTCGAGGATGATCCTGTCGGGCGGGTAGACCCGGCGAAGGTTCCGGGTCCAGAAAATGATGTCTGCCATGAGCGTCTCCGGGATCTTCCCGTAAAGAAGAACTGCTACATGGGCAATATACTATACCAGACTCCTTCGGCCGTGCGACGGATGTCGCTGCGTATCAGATCGGCAACCGGGAGCGCCGGTTCAGTCTGAGGGAGCGAACCGCACCGAATACGAATCAAGCGTATAGAGGGCCGCGATCGGGTTGTGCCCCATGACCCGGTCCTTGGCGGCGAAGACTGTCACCGGCGCTTCCGAGTGCCTGAAGAAGAGGGAATCGTGCCCCACGCAGAGACCGAGGAGGATGTTGAATTCGGTCTCCGCCTCGTTCAGGACCTCCGCCTGGGCGATCGGGTTGCACATCGACTCATACTCCCCGATCCGTATCTTCTCATGCTCCTCGATCCCGAGCGTCTCCTTCGGCGTGCAGCCGACCTTGCAAACCACCGAGACCGTCTCAAAACCGGCTCCAGTGAGGACCCTCTCCAGCAGTCCCGCCTCGGAGTGGAGACCGGCACAGAACGCGACTCCCAGACGTTCGTAACCCATCCGCCGGGCGAAGTCAACGATCTCCTCCAGCCGCGGTTTGACGGGGTGTTTCACGAACGGTTTCCGATCGCGGTCACCGTACCCCTCGGCCTCCTGGATCGAGGCCTGGCGGGCGAACTCGTACACCGTCGGATCCTCATACTTCGCCACTGCCCGGGCGACGGCCTCTTCATTCATTACCGTCGGACAGTCCGCGGGACCCATCCCGTCAGGATTCCGGCAGATCTGATCCTCTGAATCGAAGGCACAACTCGCGCACTGCGGCAGTTCCGAAGCCATCACATCTCTCCCTGCTGACCGGTAAAGGTTCTGGGGGTAGTCGCCTCTAACGTTCTCTGGCCGTCACCGGTTCTCCAGTTCCAGAATAATCTCCTGCAGGACGGCCGTTTTCTCCCCGGCACTCTTCAGATCCCGGGCCACGACCACCAGCGAGGCAGATTCGGCATCCTCCACGACCAGCACTTTCCCATCTCTCAGTTCCCAGGTACTGCTCATCGTGCTCCTCCTTCATTCCCGCAGCAGTCGCAGGGCAGCGGCGGCAACCTCACTGTCGAGCAGATAGGTGAGCACCCGTCGCAGTTCCGCCGGCGCGCTCTGCAGCTCGAGGTCGGAGATCCAGGTATTGAGCAGCGACTGCCGGTTGAAGTCGTCCTGCGAAAGGACCGTGATACATCTCTGGTGGATCTCCGGATCCTCACGGGCGACCTGCATGAAACGGATGAAGTCTTCATCACCGGCAATCGAATCAGGTTCCGTCCGTCCTGCGTTCATGATCCTGCTCCTCGTTATCGACGCCAGTGTCATGTCACGTGACACTAACGTTTCTTTTCATCTCCCGAATCCGGCGTTACGGGTTTCACCCTGCTCACGCTGCGGGTGATGTACTCCCCGTTCGCCCGGTTCTCCCGCTCGACATCGTTCACCCCGTGGTAGAGATAATTCAGCAGGGCCTGACTGCTCGAGAGGCCTGCCCGACACATGAGATCGAGCCAGTCACCGTAAGCGGTCTCATCGGCCGCTTCGGTCGTCATGGTGAAGTAGGTAACCTTCGGGCCGGTGACCCCGGAACCCGATATCCTCCTGCCCCGCAACCCGGCCTCGAGCTGGATCCCCCGGTAGAAGTACTCCCGGTGGGTTTCCTCGTCCTGGCGACCATACTTGAGATACCGGTCGTAGATACGCCGGTTGGCGGCATCGACATCGGCGACCGAGGTGACGGCTATGAGGAGCGAATCGGTGATCGCCCGGTGGGCGGTTTCGATCTCCGGATAGCGGTCATCGTCGATCCAGCTGAAGCCGGGGATGTACCACCCCCGTGGCAGCCAGTAACTGCGGGCTCCGCCGTACCGGCTCCGCACCCAGCCGCTGTACCCGGCGAAATACTGCACCCATTCGTGCGAGGGAACCCCGTGCATGTCGATGACGATATCGGGGAGCCAGGCCTCCCGCAGCCGGTGGACCATCCCCGCTTCAGGGTAGCGGTGATCGCCCCTGACCTCCCGGGAGGTCACGTCGTTGCCGAGCGCTCCGGGGCGTCCCACGTGGAGCATGAAATCGGGGGTCTCCCGCCACATGTCATACGCGATCTGCGCGCCGTCGGGATTGGTGATGGGATAGATCACCAGGTTCACCTGGTTCAGGTACTCCATCCAGGTCGAATCGGTCGCGCACAGTTCGATGAGCCTCAGCAGGTGGCTCGTGCTGGAGACCTCGTTGCCGTGAACCCGGCCGTGCAGCAGCAGCGTCGGACGGAGAGCGTTCAGCTTCGCCTGGGAGAGGTAGGCGGCCTCGACCGGCGGATGGAGATCGACCGCGAAGACATCCTGCCCCAGCAGCGAGGTGGCCATATAGTAGACGTTCACGTTGGGGAAGGTGCCGAGGCGGGCAAGGATCTCGTTGCACTCCCCCGGCGGGATCGGTGTCTCCCACTGCACCAGCGGTTCTCCACGATAACGGAAGCGCCGATCCTCGAGCCGCGGGTTGTCGGTGCTCATCGGATTCCGGCTCCGCGGCAGGGGAATGAGCCGGGTGAACTCGGTCGAATCCTCCAGGGTGATCCGGAAGAGGAACTCCCCCACCCGGTCGAGACTCATCTCCTCTTCGTAGAGACCGGCGGCATGGAGACCGGCCAGGTTCAGAACCATGTCGGCCAGCAGTTCCGAAGAGAGGAAGCTCCGATCGATCGCCGACTCCGATCCGCGGTAGCGATACTCATCGTACCGGTCGACCGTATCGGTCGCGACAACCTCGAAGAGCATCCGCGACAGTCCCTCATCTCCTGATTTCACCGTGATACCACGCAGAACCGGCGGTTCCACCCCGAGGTTCGTGAGCGGATACCGCTGTTTGACCGGTTCCGATCCCCGTTCGGTCCACGTCATGACGAGTTCGGGGGCCGCCCGCTCCCGCCCGGTCATGGTGATCGAAGCGTGCCCTGCTTCCCCGTCCCGGGCGGGATGCACCCACGGCAGAACCCGTCCGGGATAGCTCAGAGTTCCTACTCCGTACCGGTTACCGATCAGGTTGAAGAGCGTCAGGGTCTCGAAGAGAATGTCCTCGTGAAGGGCCTCCAGGGAGGAGATCACCTCTTCATCCACATCGAGTCGATAGTCGGGTTCGCTCAGGGTGAGGTCGATGCGCAGTTCATCGAAATAGGGCGCGTTGTTCGGTGAAGGGCGCCCCTCCTGCAGGTCCATCACGTAGTCGATGATCTTCCGGAAAGTGGAGGTCTGCAGATGATCCCAGAATACCTCCGGATCGGTGGGAATGCGCTCATCCAGCACGATCTGTCCGTCGGACTCCACCAGCACCCATCCGGTGGTCACCCGGAGTGATTCATACTCGGGGAAGAGGTCGAAGAAGGGCCGCACCACGTACTTCGGATCGAAATCCTCCCGGAGTACGACATTGCCCGCGCGATCGGTCGCGGTGACGGTGTAGATCGGATCGATCTCCTGGGTGGGCGTGAACGTGATCAGTGAATCGGGGATCCCAAGTTCCCGTCCCATGACCACGTCGATGGGGAAGATCTCCTGCAGCCACCTGGTGTTGGCATGGATCGCCTGCCAGCGCACCTCCCGGGAATCCTTCAGGGTATGGTAGGTTATCTCGATGCCGCCGATCTCCCGATCGAGGAGCCGCGGCAGGATCACGTCGTGGAGCCAGCTGTACCCCTGCTTGTAGGCGCAGATCACCTCGATGGTGAATGACGAGGGATCGATCCCTGCCCGGCGCAGATCGGCTTCGATCTCCTCTTTCAGATCGGCCCGCACCGCCGGGGATTCACTCACCCGTACCACGATGCGGCCACCGTTCGACGAAGCCAGCGCGGGCAGGGCCTTCCCCCGGAAGAGATCACGGAAGGTGTCCACCTCCCACGGGATCTCCAGCGATTCCTCGAAGATCGGCCGGTTCGTGCCGAACCCTGTCCTGAACACCTGCGTGCTCGTCTCCGTCCCGGGGAACCGGTTCCTGACCCGATCCCGGATATGGGAGTCGAGTCCAGGCTCGACCTCCCTGGCGGCGATCTCGACCTCGATCTTCTCGAGGTCGCGTCCTTCGATCCGTTCGAGCCACCGGTCGAGCTTGCCGAGCGCCAGACTCACCTGCCCGCCCGCTTTCAAGAACCGGCGCACCTCGGTCTCGACATCCTCGAGCGAGAACTCACCCTTGCCCCGGGTCCAGAGCCACGGCATGCGCTCCGCGATCCAGGTGGTGATCGTCTCGAGTCCTTCCTGATCGGTACCGCCGATCACCAGGCCGCTGTTGCCATTGAAGGCCTCGGCCGCGAACTGGAGATAGCCCTCCCCCGGTCCAACCGGGAGTCCGTGAAGCCGCTCTTCCTTCAGGAGTCTTCTCGTCTGGTAGTGGTCCGATCCCACGATGACCGGGAAACCCGATTCTTCCGGGTAGTCATCCTCGCCGCCCACCCGGGCCAGAGGGAACCGCATTCCGGCTGTCTCGAGTCCGATCCGGGCGGCAAGGTCCACCAGCGCCTCGGCCGCCTCCCCGCCGTCCACCGAAAAATGCGCGATCATCTCGTCGGGCACGAAGTCCTGGTCGGAATCGCGGAAGAGCCCTTCGGTCGTCAGCAGTCGCGACAGGGGGAAGTCGCGTGAGGCGGCGGCTGACCGACCCGATGCCGGAGAAGTCTGCCACGGTTTGCGCGGCAGGAGATCAACCCGGTGCGTTGCCTCCGGGCCTCTCACCCGGACGGTGATCCGGTGAAGATCGGGGAATTCCAGGGAGGTGAGATCGGGCACTTTCTGCTTTCGCTCTTCTGCCTGCTCTTCCACACCTTCCTCTTCCTCCTCGACCGCCTCCTCTTCCTCCGGCTCTTCCTCCGGCTCTTCCCCTTCCAGAGCCGCGACCGCCCGGTCGAAATCATCACCA
>JALGWK010000003.1 GCA_025774205.1 bacterium | reverse complement strand
TCCTCGCGCAGTTCCCTGACCGCGGCATCTTCGGCCGTCTCACCCTCGTCGATGAGCCCTCCGGGGATCTCCAGGGTGAAGGTGCGGGTCCCGTGCCGGTACTGCCGGACGAGCAGTACCTCCTCCTCAGGGGTGAGAGCGACGATGTTGATCCAGTCACTGGAATCGATCCGGGTAACCAGACGGGCTTCACCGGTGCGGGGGGAACGGGTCTGGACCAGCCACCCGGCGAAGATCCCCATATCGGCGATGAGTTCCTCGTTCTCGATCGGCCATGGCTGCAGGGTCATTTGAGCCTTCCGACTGTCCTCAACAGCTCCACCTCGGCATCCGTAACGAGAGTCTCGACCACTTCCTTCATGGGTCGGATCTCACTGACCAGGCCGACACTCTGTCCGGCCATCAGGGAACCGTGGTCGACATCCCCGTCCACCACCGCCCGCCGCAGGGCGCCGATCCAGTATTTCTCTACTTCGTACTGGGCCTTTTCGCGTGACAGTTCCTCCTGCTCCAGTCGGTTGAGGAGTTCCAGCTGCAGTTTGCCGAACTCGTCTGTGCCCCGATTCTTTATCGCCCGCACCGCCACGATCGGCAGCCGGGAGTCGTACTGCGGAGTGGCTACCGCCTGCCGGGCACGAGCCCGGGCGAAGGCCTGCTTGAAAGCATCGTGAGCCGTGCACTCCTCCGTCATGACGAAGAGGGTGCCGAACTGGCATCCGGCGGCGCCCATCAGCATCAGGTGGGCCATCATCTCACCCGTGGCGAGACCTCCGCCGACGAATATGGGCACCTCTTCGAAATTGAATAGTACCTGCTGCAGGAGGACCATGAGAGAGACATGGCCGACATGACCGCCGGCCTCACTCCCTTCGAGGATCAAGGCATCGGCTCCGAACTTGATCTGCTGCTTGGCGATGCTCTCCCCCGAGGCGAAGGAGAGGACCTTTTTGCCCGCCCGTTTCATATCCTGGATATCGGCCTTGCGGGGAAAGCTCCCGGCGAAGACGACGAAGCCGACGTCTTTCGACTGGAGTATCTCGTACTGGGCCCGGTAGTTCGGCGCGATGGTGATCAGGTTCGCGGCGAAAGGTGCCTTGAGCTGGTCGATGCAGCGGTCGATCTCCTGCTCGAAGAGATCGGGATCCATGTTCCCGCCGGCCAGCACCGGGAAGGCGCCGCTGTCAGCCACGGCCTGCATCAGGGTTACATCACTGATCCAGGTCATGGCGCCGGAGATGATCGGATACCTGGTGCCGAGGAACGCGGTTCCCCGTTCAGAGAGTTTTTCGAACAACATCTGCCCACTCCTCATCATTTCCCTGTGACTCTCGTCGGTTGATCACAACTGTGCAGGCGCCCGGAGTGTCCGATAGGATATGGTTACCTGTGACAGATTACCAGTGCCCCGAGTCAGCAATTCGTACCGTTTCGCGGATGGACCTTGCGGGTGAGATCAAGGCGTGAGGAGGAGGCGATGCCGGTGCGCATCGGTGACAACGAGCCTGTCCAAACCCTGGAAGGGTGGCAACGATCATGCCTGTATTCGAAGTCTGCGTCGACACGGTCTCCGGAGCCCTCGCTTCAGCCCGGGCCGGTGCCAACCGGATCGAACTCTGCGCCGCCCTCGTCGAAGGCGGCGTGACACCGAGCCGGGGCATGATCAGGCAGGTGGTCGAGGTCGCCCCGATCGACTGCGTGGTCCTGATCCGGCCCCGCGGGGGTGACTTCCTCTACAGTGAGGAAGGGATCAGGGTGATGCTCGATGACATCCTTGCCGCGCGAGAAGCCGGCGCGTTCGGCATCGCCACCGGCGCCCTTCTCGCGAGGGGTATGATCGACGTGGGAGTCATGTCTCGTTTGATCGAAGCTGCCCGGCCGATGCAGGTCACCTGCCACCGCGCCTTCGACATGGTGCGGGACCCGCGCGAGGCCCTCGACACCCTCATCGAACTGGGCGTCGACCGGGTGTTGACCTCCGGCCGTGAGCGGTCGGTCATTGATGCCCTCGACCTGGTCGCGGACCTGGTTTCACGGTCTGACGGGCGGATTTCAGTGATGCCGGGCGGGGGTGTGCGGGAGGACAATATCCGGGCGGTGCTCGATCGTACCGGTGCCCGGGAGGTGCATTTCGCGGCCTTCTCCCGGCGGGAGAGCGCCATGAAATACAGGAACGACAGGCCGATGATGGGAGCAGACTCGGTTCCGGGTGAGTACGAACGGGTTGTGACGGATGCCGACAGGGTCCGGGCGTTCCTTCAGGCAGCCTCCTGAGAGGCCTTCTGACCGGGTGTCAGGCCATGCGACAGACGCTAATCCTCGTCCTGCATACCGCGACCCACCAGCTCGATGAGAGCGATATCGGCAGCATCCGACTTCCTGAATCCCAGCTTCACGATCCGGGTGTAGCCCCCGGACCGCTCCACGAACGAGGGAGCCACATCGTGCATGAGCCGGTCGACGACATCTTTCCGCTTGAGGTGCTTCATGACCTCGCGACGGCTGTGGAGATCCCCCTTGCGGGCCTTGGTGATCAGCTTCTCGGCGTACGGCCGCAGTTCCTTCGCTTTGGCCACGGTCGTGACGATCCTGTCCTCCATGAAGAGGGACTGGGCCAGACTCGTGAGCGTCGCCTTCCGATGGGACGCTGACCGGGAGAGCTTTCTCCCCTTCTTACGGTGCCGCATGGTCTACTCCTGCTCGATCAGGCCTTCAATGGCCTCGTACTTGCTGATATCCATTCCGAACCCGAGGCCCATCTCATGAAGGATATCGGCCAGCTCGGAGAGTGATTTCCGTCCGAAGTTGCGGTACTTGAGCATCTCCGACTCCGTCTTCTGGACGAGATCGCCAATGGCCTGGATGTTCGCGGCGCGAAGGCAGTTGGCGCTCCGCACGCTCAGTTCCAGTTCATCCACCGGCATCTTGAGAAGTTCATGGATCCGCAGGCTCTCCTCTTCGATCTCCGGTACCGTCTCTTCCTCCGGTTCCTCTTCGAAGGCCATGAACACGAGCCAGTGGTCCTTCTGGATCTTCGCGGCATGGCTCACCGCCATGGCCGGTTCGATTGATCCGTCGGTCCAGACCTCCATCGTGAGGCGCTCAAAGTCGGTGCGCCGACCAACCCGCATATTCTCGATCTCGTAGTTGACCTTCTGGATGGGCGAGAAGATCGCGTCGAGGGGGATCATACCGATGGGCAGATCGGGATCCTCGAGATCCTCTGCCGGCAGGTACCCCCGGCCGTGACCGATCGTCACGTCCATCTTGAGGGAGGCCTCGTCGTCGAGCGTAGCCACGTAGTGCCCGGGATTGTGGATCGTGTACGACTCGCTGAGCTGCAGGTCTTTGGCCGTCAGCACGCCCGGGCCGTTCATCTCGAGAGTCACGGTGACCGGCTCATCCACATTGAGTTCGACCCTGATACCCTTCATGTTGAGGAGCAGGTCGGTAAAGTCTTCCAGCACCCCGGGGATGCTCGTGAACTCATGCAGGGCACCATCCATCTTCACGTAGGTGATCGCCGCTCCCTGCAGACTCGACAGGAGTACCCGTCGCAGGGAGTTGCCCAGCGTGACGCCGAAACCGCGTTCGACGGGACCGGCGACGAATTTGCCATATGTCCGCGAGTAGGCCTTGGTGTCCCACTCGATGCCTTCCGGCATGGTCAGGTTCTTCCACTTCATATAGCGGAAAACTCCTCGTTGGTACGGTTCAACAGAACTTTCGGTTCTGTTATCAGTTCCTATCGGGAGTAGAGCTCGACGATCAGCTGTTCGTTGATCTCGAGATCCACATCGGCACGCGTCGGAGCCTGTACGACCTGTCCGGTCATTTTGGCTTTGTCGAGCGTGAGCCAGCTCGGCTCACCCCGGCGACCGAACCGCTTCATGGCGTCCTGGATGGCCTCCAGTGAACGCGAGCGTTCCTTCACTTCGATGACATCCCCTGGCTTCACCTGGTATGAGGGGATATCCACGGCCCGGCCGTTCACCATCACGTGCCGGTGACGCACCAGTTGTCTGGCCGACGGACGCGAAGCAGCGAAACCGAGGCGGTAGACAACATTATCGAGCCTTGTTTCGAGCATCGTGAGGAGCACCTCACCGGTGGTCCCCCGGGCTCGAGCGGCTTTGCTGAAGTAGTTCCTGAACTGGGCCTCGCCCACCCCATAGATCCGCTTCACCTTCTGCTTCTCCCGGAGCTGGATCGAGTAGTCACTCTCTTTGCGACGCCTCATCCCCGGGCCGTGCTGACCCGGCGGGTAGCTCCGTCGATCGAGGGAACACTTCTCGCTGACGCACCGTTCGCCCTTCAGAAAGAGCTTCATCGATTCCCGGCGGCACAGCTTGCAGACTGATTCGGTATAACGAGCCATTAAATCCTGAATCCTCCTCGTGGCCTCAGACGCGGCGTCGCTTCGGAGGGCGACAGCCGTTGTGAGGGATCGGAGTGACATCCTTGATTGCGGTGATCTGCAGACCGGCGGCCTGCAGCGACCTGATGGCCGATTCCCGGCCCGAACCGGGACCCTTGACCCAGGCTTCCACTGACTTCATGCCGGCCGCCATCGCTTCCCGCGCGACCTTTTCCGCGGCCGTCTGGGAAGCGAAGGGCGTGCCTTTCCGGCTGCCCTTGAAACCGGCTGAACCGGGAGTGGACCACGCTATAGTGTCCCCGTTCCCGTTCGTGATGGTGATGTTCGTATTGTTGAAGGTCGCCTTGATATGGGCGATTCCATGGGCTTCGGCGACCTTCTTGGTCTTCCGTCGCCCTTTCCCCTTCTTGCCTGCCTGTTTGGCCACGTCTATCTCCTCTTCAGGGAATCAGATGCTGGGCGCCTTACCGGCGCGCGAACCTCTTGCCGGGACCCTTCCGGGTGCGGGCGTTGGTACGCGTCCGCTGTCCCCGGACCGGGAGCCCCCGGCGGTGCCTCTGCCCCCTGTAGCAACCGATATCCATCAGTCGCTTGATGTTCATGTTCACTTCAGCGCGGAGCGCTCCCTCCACCTTACGGTTGTTCTGGATATCCTCACGGATAGCCGCAACCTCCTCCGGAGAGAGGTCCTGCACCAACTTGGCGGGTTCCACACCCGCTGCCTCGCAGATCTGACGGGCGGAGGTCCGCCCGATCCCGTAGATGTACGTCAGCGAGATGCTGACGTGCTTGTTCCTCGGGATGTCTACACCGGCGATTCGAGCCATTGATTAACTCCCCTGAGCGCCTGCCTGGTCCTTCAACCCTGGCGCTGTTTGTGTCGCGGGTTCTTGCAGATCACCCGCACCACACCCTTGCGTTTCACGATCTTACAGTGCTCGCAAACCCTCTTTACCGAGCTCTGAACTTTCATCTTTTCACCCTGGCCGTTTCTCGGCCGGAAAGTAACGTTATTTGTACCGGTACGTGATCCGGCCTCGAGTCAGATCATATGGTGACAGCTCGACCTGAACCCGGTCACCGGGCAGGATCCGGATGTAGTGCATCCGCATCTTCCCCGAAATGTGCGCCAGAACCTCGTGGCCATTGTCCAGTTCCACCTTGAAGGTGGCGTTGGGCAGCGGCTCCAGTACCGTACCTTCGACGGCAATCGCTTCTTCCTTCGCCAAACTTGCCTCCAGATCGGAGTTATCAGCCCTACGGCAGGGTCAGGATCTCCGCTTCCCCGTCATGGATCGATACGCAGTGTTCGAAGTGAGCCGACAGGCTCCCATCCTTCGTCACCGCGGTCCACCCATCCTTCAGGGTGGTGATCTCGTGGGACCCCTGGTTCACCATCGGTTCGATGGCGAACACCATCCCGGCCGTGAGCAGAGGCCCTTTGCCGGGAGGTCCGAAATTCGGGATCTGCGGTTCTTCGTGCATCATGGTACCGATGCCGTGACCGACCATCTCCCGAACCACGCTGAAGCCACGCCGTTCAACCCACGTCTGGATGGCGTGACCGATGTCAAAGAGGCGGTTTCCATCAACCGCCCTGGCGATCCCCTTGTAGAGACTCTCCTCGGTGATCGTGAGAAGTAGTCCGGCGTCCTGAATGTCCTCACCAACAATGTAGGACCAGGCCGAATCGCCGTAGTAACCGTCTTTCTCCACCCCGATGTCGAGACTGACGACATCTCCCTCCCGGACCTCCCTGCGACCGGGTATTCCGTGCACCACCTCGTCATTGAGGCTGAAGCACACGCTCGCGGGGAACCCCTGGAACCCCTTGAAGGCCGGCCTTCCTCCATTGTCGCAGATGAAGGTCTCAACCTCGCGATCAACCGTTTCCCCCCGGACTCCCGGGACCAGCAGTTCCTTCGCCAGTTCGTGAGCCTGACCGACCAACCGTCCGGCTTCACGCAGGAGAGCAATCTCTTCGCTGGAGCGGATGTTGATCATCCGTTCCCGGACTCCCACTCTCTTTCAAGATCTCTGAACATTCTGCCGCTGATCTCGTCGATCGAGCCGATGCCGTCCACTTTCATCAGCAGATTCTTGCCCTCGTAATACTCCACGAGCGGAGCCGTCTGGCGACGGTAGACCTGCAGGCGATTCTGGACAGTCTCAGCGGTGTCGTCCTCCCGCTGGTAGAGCTCTCCACCGCAATGCGGACATACGTCGGTGATCATTCCCGTACCCAGATTCGCGTCACGACCGCAATCGCGACAGAGGTAGCGGCTGCTGATACGACGCACTATCTCGTCGTCATTGACATCGAGGAGAACCACCACCTCGATCGGCATCTCCTTCTCCCGCAACAGATCCTCGAGCGCCACGGCCTGGGCCAGGGTGCGCGGGAACCCGTCGAGAAGGAAACCACTGTCGGCGTCACCCTGTTCGATCCGGTCGGCGATCAGCGCGATGATCAGATCATCGGGCACGAGATCTCCACCCTCCATAAAAGAGCGGGCCTTGAGACCGAGTTCTGTCTCACGCGCGACATTGTCCCTCAGGATATCCCCGGTACTGATGTGAGGGACCTCGTACTTCTCGGCGACGCGTACAGCCTGCGTACCCTTGCCCGCGCCCGGAGGTCCGAGCATGATGGCGGTGAACCTGTTATCCACGGCCAACCCTCCCCCGGATCTTGCCGGACCGGGTGAATCCCTCGTAATGCCTCATCATCAGGTGCGACTCCATCTGCTGCAGCGTGTCGAGCGCGACTCCGACGATGATCAGCAACCCGGTCCCGCCGAAGAAGTCGGTCATGGAGACGCTCAGGTTGAAGTACCGCACCAGCATGTAGGGCAGAACCGAGAGCGCTGCCAGACCGAGGGCCCCCGGGAAGGTGACCCGACCCAGCACCCGTTCCACATATTCGGCGGTCTTCTTGCCCGGTCTGATGCCGGGGATAAACCCGCCGTATTTCTTCATGTTCTCTGCCAGGTCAACCGGGTTGAACACGACCGCGGTGTAGAAGAAGGCAAAGAAGACGATCAGGGTCCCGTAGAAGAACCAGTAGACCGGACTCTGGTAGCTGAACCAGCCCTGAGCCGCCAGGAAGAACTCACTCTGCGGGAAGAAGGTGAACAGCGTCTGCGGAATGAACATCAGCGCCTGGGCGAAGATGATCGGTATCACCCCGGCGGTGTTGATCCGCAGGGGGATATGCGTAGCCTGTCCGCCATAGACCTTCCTGCCGACAACCCGTTTGGCGTACTGGACGGGGATCTTCCTGACTCCCTGGGTCAGCAGTACCGCCCCCATCGTCACTACGAACATCAGGATGAAGGTCAGCACCAGCTCGATCAGGGTTTTGCTATTGGCGCTCACCAGCTGGATCTCGGAAAGTACCGCAGCCGGGAAGATGGCGACGATCCCTACATAGATGATTAGGCTGATGCCGTTCCCGATCCCGCGATCGGTGATCTGTTCACCGAGCCACATGATGAAGATCGTTCCAGTGGTAAAGGAGAGCATCGTCAGCAGCTGGAATCCGAGTCCGGGCGCTGGTACTACCGAGTACCCGCTCGGAGTAATGAGCGACTGCAGCCAGAAGCTCATTCCCCACGACTGTCCGGCACAGATAAGGAGGGTACCGTATCGAGTCAGCCGGTTGATCTTCCGGCGCCCTTCTTCCCCCTCCTTCTGCAGCCGCTGGAAATAGGGCACCGTAGCGCCCATCAGCTGGATGATGATCGAGGCGGAGATGTACGGCATGATCCCCAGGGCGAAGACCGTCGCCCGTCCGAGCGCGCCACCGGTGAACATATCGTAGAGCGCGAAGATGCCGCCCTGCTGCGACGTCAGCCATTCACCCAGAGCGTGCGCGTCGATCCCCGGTGAGGGAACGTGCCCCCCGATCCGATAGATGATCAGGATGCCGAGCGTGAATAAGAGGCGCTTCTTCAGCTCGGGTATCTTGAAGACATTCTGGAATCTGTCGAAAACGCTCACAGTCCTTATCCAGCCTCGGGTTGGTTGTTCTCTGGAGTCCGCTTCACCCGGAAGTTGCGACGGCTCTTCTCGATCACCGTGCACGATCCTCCGGCGGCTTCGATAGCTTCTCGCGCACTGCTCGAGAAAGCTTCGACTGTTACATTAACTGATTTCTCTATCTTGCCATTACCCAGTATTTTCACATCAGTACCTACTGACCGGATCAGGCCTGCTTCGACCAGGGCCTCCTTGCTCACGTCACTCCCTTTGATCCGCTCCAGGTCCGCCAGGTTGACAACCTCGAAGACCTTCCTGAAGGGGTTCTTGAAGCCCCGCTTGGGGACCCGGCGCTGGAGGGGCATCTGCCCCCCCTCGAACCATGCCCGCTGCGAATATCCTGAACGGGCCTTCTGTCCCTTATGCCCCTTCCCGGCAGTCTTGCCGGTACCCGATCCGACTCCACGGCCGATGCGTTTCCGCGTCTGGCGGCTGCCCTCGGAGGGCTTGATCTCGTAACGTCCCATCGGAATCCCTCGTATCCTTATTCCGTCACTTGTCCGGTATCTCGACTACGTCGACCAGGTGGATGACCGTTCGCACCATGCCACGGATGGACGGTGTGTCCCGGTGCTCGACCGTGTGGCGGATCCGCCTCAGGCCCAGCGCCACCAGGGTGGCCTTCTGATTGGCCGGACGGCCGATCGGGCTCCTCTTCTGGGTGATCCGCAGCGTTCCAACCTTCTTCGGCGGTTCCTTGGCAGCCGGCTTCGCGGCCGGCGCGGCAGCCTTCACTTTTGGCTTCGGTTTCGGAGCCTCAGTCTTCGGAGCAGCCTCCGGTGCCTCCACCTTCTCCTCGATGACCGGCTCCGGTGGAGCCTCCTGCGTGACGACCTTCACCTCGGGAGCCTTCTCCGCGGCCGTCTTCTTCGCAGCCGTCTTCTTCGCAGCGGTCTTCTTCGCGGCGGTCTTCTTCGCGGCGGTCTTCTTCGCAGCGGTCTTCTTCGCAGCGGTCTTCTTCGCGGCGGTCTTCTTCGTGGCCGTCTTCTTCGTGGCCGTCTTCTTCGTGGCCGTCTTCTTCGCGGCGGTCTTCTTCGCGGCGGTCTTCTTCGCCGAGGATTTCTTCTTCTCTGCCATCGTTACTCAGCCTTCTTTTCTTCAGCCTCTTCAGCGGCTTCGGCGGCTTCCTCCGCTGCCGGCTCCGCATCGGCGCCCTCGACCTCTTCCACGACGGCTTCAGCCGGTGTCTCTTCCGCCTTGACCTCGACGACCTCTTCCACAGCCTCTTCCACAACCGCGTCAACGGTCGCTTCCACGGTCGTCTCTTCCGGGGCGGGTTCCGCTGCCACAGCTTCCTTGGCCGGGGCGGGTTTCTCTGCCACAGCTTCCTTGACCGGGGCGGGTTCCTCTGCCACAGCTTCCTTGACCGGGGCGGGTTTCTCTGCCACAGCTTCCTTGACCGGGGCCGCGGCTTCCTCCTCGAGCGTGGCTACTTTCTCCACGGGAACGGGTTTCGGCTCTGCCTTGCGACCCTTCCGACGCTTATCGACCTTGGTCCGGGCATCGCTCCGGTTACGTACATCATCTTCGGTGCTCCGCCGGGCGGCGTCTTCGGCCTCCTGCAGCATGGTCGCCTCGAGGGCCGCCTGCCGCTTGCGCCAGGTTTCCTCGTTCATCCCGAGGACTTCCCAGACCTCGATACCGCGACGCTTCGCTACCTCGGTGGGCGCTTCCAGCGTTTGCAGTCCGTTGATCGTGGCATGCACCACGTTGTGCGGATTATTGCTCCGCATCGACTTGGTCAGGATGTTCCTGACTCCAGCCGCTTCGAGTACCGCTCTCACCGGCCCGCCCGCGATGACTCCGGTACCGGGTCCGGCTGGCTTCAGCAGAACTCTGCCGGCACCGGCGCGACCGATCGTCTGATGCGGGATGGTCCCGTTCGTGATCGGCACCCGGAAGAGGTTTTTCCGCGCGTTCTCGTTGGCCTTGCGGATGGCTGAAGCCACTTCATTCGCCTTGCCGACGCCGACTCCGACGATCCCCTGCCGGTTGCCGACCGCGGCGATGGCGCTGAAGTGAAACCGCCGACCACCCTTGACGACCTTCGCGGTCCGGTTGATATAGATGACCTTCTCTTCAAGGTCGATGTTTTCAGGATTGATCCTGGCCACTCTGACGACTCCCTCGTTGACCTGTCTGCCCGGTAGTCCCTGCTAGAACTTGAGTCCGCCTTCGCGAGCCCCTTCTGCAAGGGCCTTCACCCGGCCGTGATACAGATATCCGCCCCGATCGAACGCCACTGTCTCGATCCCCTGTTCCGTGGCCCTGCCGGCGAGAAGCTTTCCAACTTCCTTGGCGGCATCCGCGGTCTTTACTGAACCTCCGGTACTGAGCCCGCGGGATGATGCCTCCACCAGCGTGTGTCCGTGGACATCGTCGATGATCTGGGCGTAGATGTGTTTGTTGCTTCTGAACACCGAGAGCCGGGGCCGCCCGGGCGAGCCGGAGATCTTCTTCCTGATCCGGCGACGTCGACGTGACCTCAGCTGTACAGTGTTCCTCTCGGTGAATCCTGCGGGCATGGCGCCTTCCCTCCTGGATGCCCTTAACCGATGCCGCCGGCGCCGGTCTTGCCGGCCTTGCGGCGAATGTATTCTCCCCGGTACCGGATACCCTTACCCTTGTAAGGCTCCGGCGGCCGGATCGCTCTGATGTTGGCGGCCACCTGGCCGACCAGGTACTTGTCGATCCCGCTCACTTCGACGCTGCCATCCTTCTCAACGGCGAACGAGATACCCTCCGGAGCCCTCACGAGGACCGGATGGCTGAGACCGATATTGAGCAGCAGGTGCCGGCTCTTCACTTCAGCCCGGTACCCGACACCAACGATCTCGAGGACCTTCTTGTAGCCGTCCGAGACACCCGTGACCATGTTGGCCACCATCGACCGGCTCAACCCGTGAAGGCTGCGGTCCCGCGGCTCGTCAGACGGTCGTTCGACCTTGATCTCCTTCTCAACCATCGAGACGGCGATCGGCGTGGGGATGCTGTCAGACAGCGTCCCCCTCGGCCCCGTTACCGTGACAAGCTGACCTTCGATGTCGACCTTGACCCCATCTGGAACGGGGATCGGTTCTTTGCCTACGCGTGACATCGTCTGTTGAACTCCTTCTTCCTACCAGACCGTGCAGATGACTTCGCCGCCTACGCCCTTCCGGCGGGCCTCACGATCGCTGAGGATCCCGTCCGAAGTTGATAGGATGGCGATACCCAGGCCGTTCTTGACTTTCGGGACATCGACCGCGGTCACGTACTGGCGCAGACCGGGACGGCTGACCCGTTTCAACTCGCGGAACGTGGGCGTTTCTTCCTCGGTGTACTTCAGGTACACCCGGAGCACACCCTGCTTGCCGTCTTCGGTCACACGGTAGCCACGGATGTAATAGTTGTTGCGCAGGATCCTGGCGATCTCGGTCTTCATGTTCGAAGCCGGGATATCCACATTCACATGACCGGCTTTCGCCGCGTTGCGGATCCTCGTCAGCAAGTCCGCTATCGGATCGGTCATACTCATCAGTTCTTCATACTCCTCAAGCTGCCAGGTCGCGCCTTGAACAACACGCCCTGCAGTCGTTTTTCCTCTACCAGGATGCCTTCCGCACTCCGGGGATCTTCCCCTCGAGCGCCAGTTCCCTGAAACAGATGCGGCAGATACCGAACCTGCGCATGTAGGCGCGCGGACGGCCGCAGCGGCGGCATCGGTTATATTTCCGGGTCGAGAACTTTGGTGTCCTCTTCGACTTTTCTACGATCGATTTCTTCGCCACCTCGTGTTTCCTCTCCTACTTCCGGAACGGCATGCCGAGACCCTTGAGGAGCTCGAAGGCTTCCTCATCGGTCCTGGCGGTCGTTACGATGGCAATGTCCAGACCCTCGATTCTGGAGACCTTGTCGTACTCGATCTCCGGGAACACGATCTGTTCCTTCAGCCCCATGTTGTAGTTTCCGCGACCATCAAAGGAGTCGGGGTTCACACCCCGGAAATCCCTCACCCTCGGCAGGGTGATCGTGATGAGCCGGTCGAGAAATTCGAACATATGCTGCCGACGGAGGGTTACGCGGGCGCCTACCGGCATGCCGCTGCGGAGCTTGAAATTGCTCACAGAACGACGGGATTTCTGCACGCTGGCCCGCTGTCCGCTGATAAGGGACAGCTCCTCGACGGCGACATCGATGAGTTTCGAATCCTGCGTAGCCTCACCGACCCCCCGATTCAGAATGATCTTCACCAACCGGGGCACACTGTGGTCGTTCTCGTAGCCGAACTTTTTCTTCAGTTCGGAAACCGTCTCATCCTGGTACCGGACCTGGACCCTTGGCTTCTCCATCACTGCTCACCCCCCAACATCTCACCGCAGCGCACGCAGGCACGCACGTGACGGGTTTTCTCGTCCGAGCCGACGAGTTCGGTTGAGCGGGTCCTGACACCTTCGCCACAGCTGGAGCAGATGACCATCACGTTGCTGGCGTCGAGCGTGCCCTCACGCTCGACGATCCCGCCCTGCGGATTCGTCTGGGTCCCACGGGTGTGACGCTTGATGAAGTTGATCCCCTCGACGACAATCCGGTTCGACTCCGGAAACGTCTTGAGGATCTTGCCGGATTTGCCACGGTCGTTACCGGCGATCACGACCACCTGATCGTTCTTTTTTACCTGCATCTCTACAACACCTCAGGGGCGAGGGAGACGATCTTCATGAATCGCTTCTCCCTGAGCTCCCTCGCTACCGGTCCGAAGATGCGGGTACCGATCGGTTCACCTGCGTCACTGATCAGTACTCCGGCGTTCTCATCGAACCTGATGTACGTTCCATCCTTACGGCGGATCTCCTTCCGGGTGCGCACCACAACCGCCTTCATGACCTCACCCTTCTTCACCGTACCACCGGGGATGGCATCCTTGACCGTAATGACGATTATGTCGCCAACCCTCGCATACCGCCGCCTGGTCCCTCCGAGCACCTTGATGCACTGGACCACCTTGGCGCCGGTATTGTCGGCGACCCGTAATCTGCTTTCGACCTGGACCATGATCTATCCGTCCTGGTGCCTCAGACCGAGGCCTTCTTGATGATCTCAACGACACGCCAGCACTTGGTCCGGCTCAACGGCCGGGTTTCAACCACCCGGACGATGTCACCTTCGTGGCACTGGTTCTCTTCATCATGCGCATACAGTTTCGACCGGCGCTTGATGGTTTTTCCGTAGAGGGGGTGCCGGACCAGCCGATCCACCGTGACCACCACGGTCTTTTCCATCTTCGAACTGGAGACGCGCCCCATCCGTACCTTCCGTGTATCAGTTCTGCTCATGCCTCTTCACCTCCAGCCACCGGTTCGGTCTCTGCCGGGCCGGGGGCTGCCTTCCGGGTGTCCTCGGCGATAATCGTTTCAATCCGGGCGATATCCCGGCGGACCGCTCTGATCTCAAGCGGATTGGAGACCTGCTGCATGACATGCCCGAACCGGAGTCCGCGCATCTCCTCCTTCAGATCATTCAGCCTGACCCTCATCTCATCGAGCGACAGCTCTCGCACTTCCGAGGCACGCATTACAATTCCTCCCGAACCACGAAGGCCGTTTTAATCGGCAGTTTGTGCGTAGCGAGCCGGAACGCCTCACGGGCCAGCTCTTCTTCAACTCCTTCGATCTCGAACAGGATCCGTCCCGGCTTCACCACCGCCACCCATTGCTCGGGGCTTCCCTTGCCCTTCCCCATCCGGGTCTCGGCCGGTTTGACTGTGAGGGGCTTGTCGGGGAAAATCCGGATCCAGATCTTCCCGCCCCGCTTCACGTGCCGGGTCATCGCAACACGGGCCGACTCGATCTGGCGATTCGTGATCCAGGCCGACTCCATGGCTCGCAGGCCGAAGGCGCCGAAGGAGACTTCAGTGCCTCCCTTGGCCTTCTTGCCCGTGAACCTGCCCCGCTGCTGCTTCCGGTATTTGATCCGTTTCGGTGCCAGCATGACGCGCCCTCTCTACTTCTTTCCTCGCGACCGTGAGCCGCTCTTCTGTTCCTCGCCTGCTTCCTCGGAGGAATCGAGCGGACCGAGAATCTCGCCGTGGAAGAGCCACACCTTGACGCCGATGGTGCCGTACGTCGTGAAGGCTGTCTCGCGGGCGAAATCAATGTCAGCTCGGAGAGTATGGAGCGGCACGCGTCCCTCCAGGTACGTCTCCACGCGGCTCATCTCCGCGCCACCCAGGCGCCCGCCGCAGGTGATCTTTATGCCCTCGGCTCCCATCCGCATGGCGCTGGCGATCGCCTTCTTCATCGCGCGCCTCCACGAAACCCGACTCTCGAGCTGCCGGGCGATCGATTCGGCGACCAGCTGGGCGTCCTTCTCAGGGCGCTTGACTTCCTGGATGTTGATATAGATGTCTTTGCCGGTAAGCTGCTGGAGCTCTTCCTTCAGTTTGTCGACCTCGGCGCCCTTCCGCCCGATGACCACCCCGGGACGGGCCGTATGGATGGTAACGGTCACCCGCTTCGGCGCCCGTTCGATGACGATCCTCGACAGTGCGGCGCGGGCAAGTCGGCGCCACAGGTAGCGACGGAGGATGAGGTCCTCTTCGAGCAGGTCGGCGAACGTTCCGCGCTCGGCGAACCACTTTGCATCCCAGTCCTTGACGATACCCAGTCTCAATCCGGTCGGATGTGATTTCTGACCCAAGAGATCTACTCCTTGGTGGCTTCTGCAGTCTCGTCCACTCCGTCCGAGACCATGAGCGTGATGTGACAGGAACGCTTCAGAATCGGGTGGGCCCGGCCCATCGACCGCGGGCGCCAACGCTTCATCATAGCCCCCGCGTCCACGAAGGCCCGGTTGACGATGAACGATTCCGGAGGCACGGTTGTCTCACCGTCGCTCCTGTTGATGAGGTTCGCGATCGCACTCCTCAATGTCTTCTCGATCGGCACCGCGGCAGCCTTACGGCTGAAATGGAGGGTATTGAGAGCGTCCTCAACCCTCTCACCGCGGATCTGGTCGACCACGAGTCGGGCTTTGCCCGGACTGATCCGGACGAATTTGGCTACTGCTTTGGCTTCCATCTGCTGACAGGCCCTTTCTCTACTTCTTCAGCCTGGTGATACGTTCGGCCTTCTTGCCGGTGTGTTCCCGGAAGGTCCTCGTCGGCGCGAACTCGCCCAGCCGGTGACCGACCATGTTCTCCGAGATGTACACCGGTACAAACTTGTTTCCGTTGTGCACGGCGAAGGTGTGTCCCACGAACTCCGGCGGGATGGTGCATCGCCGTGCCCAGGTCTTGATCACCTTCTTCTCACCGGTGCGGTTCATCTCCAGGACCCGCTTTTCGAGGCTCTGCTCGATCCAGGGCCCTTTCTTGAGCGATCGTGACATACCCGGTCTGCTCCTTACTTCCTCTGGCCTCTGCGGCGCAGGATATCCTTATCGGAGGCTTTCCTCTTCTTGCGGGTCTTGTGCCCCTTGGTAGGCACACCCCACGGGCTCACCGGATGGCGACCGCCACTCGACTTGCCCTCTCCACCTCCATGGGGGTGATCGACGGGGTTCATGGCCACTCCGCGAACGTGCGGACGGCGCCCCCGATGCCTCGACTTGCCGGCCTTCCCCCAGCTGATGTTCTCGTGCTCGGGATTCCCGACCTGGCCGATGGTGGCCCAGCAGTTCTGCGGCACGAGCCTGACTTCCTTCGACGGGAGCCGCAGGATAGCCTTGCCGCGCTCGCGCGCCATCAGCTGTGCCGCGGTGCCGGCTCCACGGGCTATCTGGCCACCCTTGCCCGGTTTCATCTCCACGTTATGCACGAAGCTGCCGAGGGGCACCTTCGCGAGCGGCATGGCGTTCCCGGGGCGGATCGCCACCGTCTCACCGGCCACCAGTGTATCGCCCACTTTCAACCCGAGAGGGGCCAGGATATAGCGGCGCTCACCATCCTTGTAGAGCAGCAGGGCGATATTCGCCGAGCGGTTCGGATCGTATTCGATCGTCTCCACCACGGCGGGGATGTCCCGCTTGTTCCGCTTGAAATCAATGATCCGGTAGCGGCGCCTGTGTCCGCCACCGCGATGCCGGGCGGTCAGCCGGCCCTGGCTGTTCCGCCCACCCGTTTTGCGCAGCGCGGTCGTCAACGGCTTGTAGGGAGTCTCCGAGGTCACCTCGGAGAAGTCGCTGACATTCCGGAATCGCTGTCCGGGCGTGGTCGGCTTGTACTTCTTAAGACCCATTGTTCGATCAGGCTCCCTCGAAGAAGTCGAGCGAGTCACCTTCGCTCAGGGTTACGATTGCCTTTTTCCACATTGCGCGACGACCGGAGAACCTGCCCATCGTCTTCACCTTGCCCTTTACGTTCATCGTCCGCACGGCCGTGACAGTGACTTCGAAAATCTCTTCCACGGCTCGCTTTATGTCGTTCTTGTTGGCGGTGACCGCCACCTCGAAGAGGACCTTGTTATCCCGTTCCATCAGGATGGCGGCCCGCTCGGTGATCAGCGGTCTGATGATGATCTCCTGGGCAGACTTCATGGGATCAGGATCTCCTGCAGGGGGCCGACCGCGTCCTTCTCGATCAGGACCACATCGCTGTTGATGATGTCGTAGACACTCACGTTGGTCGCCAGCAGGGTCCGGCAGCGGGCCAGGTTCCTGGCTGCCAGCCGGGCGTTCCTGTCGCTCTCGGAGACGAGCCAGAGGACCTTCTTCCCGCTCAGGTTCATTGTCTCCAGTAGTCCCGCGACCACTTTGGTCTTCGGCCCTTCGGGCCGCAGCGCTTCGGTGGCGAAAATCGCCTCATCCCGATACTTGGCCGAGAGGGCCGAGATACGGGCCTTGCGGGCAGCCTTGGCGGGCAGTTTCCGCGTATAGTCACGCGGACTCGGCCCGAAGGTCGTGCCCCCGCCCCGCCAGATCGGAGAGCTTACGGCACCCACCCGGGCTCGACCGGTACCCTTCTGTTTCCACGGCTTGCGGCCGGAGGCCTTGACCTCGGCTCGTTCCTTGGTCTTGGCCGTGCCCTGACGCCGGTTGCCGAGATGGAACGTGACCGCCTCATAGATCAGATGCTCACCGCCCTCGGCAGTGAAAATCCGGTCGTCGACCGGGATGGTCGCGGACGTCAGGTTCCCCGCGTTGTCGTATATCTTCAGTGTCGCCATGGTCGGCCTACTCGTTCTCTTCCTCTGTTGCCTCTGACTCATCTTCCCCGGCGGTCGCCACGGCCTCTTCACCAGCGGCTTCCACCTCTTCGTCGGCCTGCGGCTCCTCAACTGACTCGACGGCGGCTTCCACCTCTTCGTCGGTCTCCAGCTCCTCAACCGGCTCGCCGGCGGCTTCCACCTCTTCGTCGGCAATACTCTCCGAGGGGGTGTAATTCCGGGGCTCCTCGCCAACGAGTTCGATCCTGACCAGTCCATTGACCGGACCGGGCACCGAACCGCGCACGAGCAGCAGCTCCTGTTCCGGATCCACCTCGACGACGATGAGGTTCTTCTCGGTGATCTTCTTGTTGCCGTGCTGTCCGGGCAGTTTGCGACCCTTCATGGTCCGTGCCGGAGTGGCGCTCATACCCACCGATCCGACGCCTCGATGACTCGGACCGCCACCGTGGGATTTGCGCGTACCGCCTGCAAAACCGTGCCGCTTCATGGCCCCCGAGAACCCGCGACCCTTTGAGGTACCGCGGACCTTCACCCGGTCCCCGATAGCGAAGAAGTCGACGCTGATCCGGTCCCCCACCTTGAACAGCTCGGCGTCGGAAGTTCGGAATTCCCGGATACGGGTCGGCGCGGACTCAAGCCCCGCCTTCTCCGCGATCACCCGGTTGGACTTCCGGGTCCGATTCAGCTTCTTCTGTCCATAACCGACCTGGATCGCCTCGTACCCGTCCTTTTCGTTCGTCTTGACCTGCAGGACGGCGTTCGGAGCGACCTCCAGCACGGTCACCGGAACGGCTTCGCCGTCCCCGCTGAAGACCTGGGTCATGCCCAGTTTTCTGCCGATCAACCCCTTCATCTCGTTCTCCGCATCAGACCTTGATCTCCACGTCCACTCCCGCGGGCAGCTCGAGCTTCATGAGCGCGTCCACGGTCTGGGGCGTGGAATCGTAGATGTCGATCAAACCTTGTCCACGTGAGGTCCCCTCAGCACGGTATAGACACTGCGCTTGACGGGAAGCGGCACCGGACCCGAAATGCGGGCTCCGGTCCGTTTCGCGGTACGCACGATCTCCTGTGCCGATCGATCGAGAGTCGCGTGCTCGTACGCCTTCAGGCGTATCCGGATTTTCTGACCAGCCACTTCCGTCTCCCCTGCCGGTTCCGCTACTCGATAATCTCGGTGACAACGCCGGCCCCGACGGTGTGGCCGCCCTCACGGATCGCGAAACGGAGTTCCTTCTCCATCGCGATCGGCGTGATCAGCTCGACCTCCATCTGGATCCGGTCACCA
>JALGWK010000111.1 GCA_025774205.1 bacterium | reverse complement strand
GGCGGTGGCGCTCCCCTCCACGATCTGGTTGGTGGCCGGATTGAGGAGACGCTGGGGTGAGACACTGGTGTACCGGGAGAACGAGCCTGACAGCGAGACGCTCGGAAGGAGTGAGGAAGCGGCCTGCCTGGTCTGCAGTTCACTCTGGGCAAGCTGCCGGGCCGACCTCTGTACCTGGGGATTGTACCGCAGCGCCTGCTCAACAACATTCCCGCAGAGTGAGGGACTCCTGTCCCTCCGTGACGCCCGGCGGAACAAGGATCAGGGCGAGTATCGAGAACACCGGAATGGCGCGTGACAACGTAACCATCGTCAATCTCCTGAGCTGTCTACCATCAGCCCGTGAATCCCGCGAACAGGTTGGAAAAGAGCATCACTACCGCCACCTGTACGACGACCCAAAAGATGAAGAATCCGATCACCAGGGCCGCGACCTTGCCCTTCGAGAAGCGATACACCACCGCCAGTCCGGTGATCAGAAGCGATATGCCCCAGAGCTTGAATATATCAACCTGCTGGAGGAGTACCCCGAGAGGGGTCATCCACCGATCAATGGGGATCAGCACCGCCAGGCTGGTGGAAACGCTCATGCTCCCCTTCATGAGGATGAGGGGCGTCACCAGTAGTGCCTTCGGTACCCTGATGAGGAGCGCGTGGGCTACCACCGCCATCACCTGTTTGAACGAAGCCTCCCCCCCCAGGAGGAAGCTGCATCCGAAGGTGAAGAGCCCGGCCAGGATCAGAAGTTCCAGCATCCCCACGATGAACGGCGTGAAAACCATCCATATCCGCTGGCTGACCTCGTGCTCCGGGGAGAACCGTTCCATCATCGCCTCGGCCCGCTCCGGGGGGAGGTCGGGCGCAGTCTGCTGCATCGCATTCTGCTGAGCTTCCATGATGTGAGGGAAGATCGCCTGTGTGCTCAGAATCCCGACCACCATGACCAGCAGGAAGGCCCCGATCCATCTGGGGTGGGCAGCAATCCCATTGAACGCTGCTGCCGGTTCGCTGAATACCAGGATCATCCGCTGGAACAGCGATACCGGTTCCTTGCTGCCTGACAGCCCGTCCGGGTCCGGCCCGGCTTGATTCAGTTCAACGTCCATCCCGCTATCACTCCGCTGGGGTTCTGATCAGATACGGTGGTCCGCGAACGGTTGTTCAATCAAATCAGACTGTCATCGCAGTCGCGACACCAATATGACCCGGATAAAATAAAAAGGGTACCGCACGTTCAGGTCCGGTACCCTGCAGAAATGCACGACCCCGCCGGGGCGGGGTCGACTCAGATCGATCCGCTTGTCCTAGCGGGCGTAGGCGTAAAGCGTCGCGAAGTTCACCTGCAGCGCGTCGGCCTCCCGCAACTGCAGCATGGCGTCCGCGACAGTCCCGTAAGGAGCCCCCACATCAGCGATGATCGAGATGATCAGTCTCGGTTCGGCGACCCGCTTCGGGTAGACCAGGCCGGCGATGTCAGACATCACGATGGTCATATCATCGATATTGATCTCACCATCTTCGGCGATCCACATGTGGACGATACCCCGCTCCTTTTCCAACCGTTTAGTCATCTCGGCGCGAGGCTGTTCGATTCCTGCGATCCCCCGGTACTCCACGAAAACCGTGGTTACCATGAAAAAGATCAGCAGGAGGAACACGATATCACCCATTGAACCGGTCGGGATCCCGACGTCGGCCTTCTGTTTTCTTGAGATCTTCGGCATTATTCCTAATCCGGCTCAGCGAGCGAAATTTTGGGTGTCTCCGCCTTCTGCAACTGATCGAGTATCTGGACGAAGATGTCGTAGTCGGTCTCACGGTCAGCCTTCAGGGACACGATGAGGAGCGGGTTCTCCGCCACCCGTCGTCTCACTTCCCGTTCGACCTGCTGGAGCGATACGATCTCTTCCCCGAGGAGGATCTCCCCGGCGGCATTGACCCAGATATTCAGAATGTTCTTCTTCCGGACCTGAAGCTCTGCTCCCTCAGTGACAGGGGGGAGCGTCAGACCGATGCCCATCTCCTGGTTGAAGCTGGTGGTCACCAGGAAGAAGATGATCAGCAGGAACGCGATGTCCGCCATCGAGGCGGTCGGGATCTCAGGCTCACTTCTCTTACCTGCCATCGGGCCCCCTTAGGAGGTCTTCTCCATCTCCATCTCGATCAGGTAATCGATCAGATCGTTGGCGCTCTCCTCCATGTCGATGATCAGACGGTCGACCCGCGACACGAAGTAGTTGTGAGCAGCCTGGATCGGGATGGCGATAGCCAGACCGGTAGCGGTCGTGATCAGGGCTTCCGAGATACCGCTGGCAACGATCGTGGCGTTCACGTCACCGGCCTCGGCGATCGAAGCGAAGGCGCCGATCATACCCGACACGGTTCCGAGGAACCCGAGCATGGGGGCAACGTTCGCGACAGTGGCGAGCCAGACGAGCCCCTTCTCCAGGAAGGACATCTCGATCGTCCCCGCGTTCTCAATGGCCTTCTCAACCTGCTCCAGGCCACGGTCTACCCGGACGAGTCCGGCGTGGAAGATCGAAGCCACGGGTCCGCGGGTGCTGGCGCAGATCTCCTGCGCTGACGAGAGCCCCTCATCGCGCAGGGCGACCTTGATCCTCTGGATGAATTTCCGGGTGTTGATGCTGGCCCGTGACAGCGCCCAGAAACGCTCAAATATCACAGCCAGACCGAATACCAGGGTGGCCAGCAGCGGGTACATGGCCCATCCACCATCGTAGAAAAGATCGAGCATTCCTCACTCCTCCTGAACGTTGCCTCGCCCCGGGAATTCATTGGAATCGTGTTCCAGATGTGCCCGTAGGTTTGCGGATCGGGTGGTCCTGCCGAAAAGCAGAGGCATGTTATGCAGGGCATCGGGGGGTGTCAAGACACCATTCTCACCCTCTACCGCCACATCTCCTGCCGGCCCGTATCCCCTGCCCTGAACGACTCAACAGAGCCTTGCCAGATCAGGCCGTCACCCCTACCATCCTCAGGACTTGTGACACCTTACCTTTTCATCAGGAGAAGACGTCCTTGATCCGCATACGTTTGTCAAAAAATGTGATCCTTCCGATCGCGCCGATCGCAGCCCTCATTTTTTCCGTGCTGTTTTCCCCCGCTTCGGCACAACAGGATGTTGCCTCGGTGGTCGCTCGGGCCGATGCCCTCTACGATACCGGTGAGTACCTCGAGGCAGCGGACTTGATCCGCCCTGCCCTGGCTGCCGCGCCGGGAAATTACATTCTGCTATGGAAACTGGCCGACAACCTCGCCGAATGGGCCCGTATAGAATCGGAGAATTCCACCAAGGATGAATCGGAGGCCCGCTACATGGAGGCGGCCGGGTTCGCCCGCCAGGCAGTAGAGATCGAAGTGGAGGACGCCGAGGGGTGGTACCAGCTCGGCAAGGCGCTCGGAAGGCTGGCCCTCTTCCGTGGCGGCAAAGAGAAGGTGAACATGTCGAAGGAGATCAAGGAGGTCTTCGAGAAGGCGATCTCCCTCGACTCACAGCATGCCAGCGCTCTCCACGGCCTGGCCCGGTGGCACCGTGAAGTCGCCAACCTCGGCTTCATCCTCAAGGCGGCTGCGAAGATCGTCTTCGGCGGACTCCCGCCCGCATCCAACGAGGAATCCGTAGCACTCTTTCAGCGCGCCATCACTCTCGAACCGCGGGACTGTGCCCATCATCTCGAACTGGGCAAGACCTATCTCGAGATGCGTGAGAAGGAAATGGCCGCTGAAGAGTTCGAGACGGTGCTCAGTCTCCCGGAGTCAGATCCCGACGATCCGGAATGGAAAGCTGAAGCCGAACAACTCCTCAGCAAGATACGTAGAAGAGGCTGAACATCTTCTCAGAAAGATCCGTAGATAGGTAACGGCTCTGGAACTGGTGACGTGCAACCCGGCGATCGCGCGCGCCCCGCACGTACACGATGATACAGCGATCTGACTGGAGTGTTCGATGAGTTCTGCCCGGCGTCCACGTCTTCTCCTGACCTGCCTGCTGATGCCGCTGGCCCTGGCCACCGGGGTCCGCGGGCAGACCGGGATATCGAGCGCTCCCCTCACCCCGGCGGCCTCCCCGAAACGGCTGAGCATCTCCCTCTTCGGGGGCTGGGCCTCCTTCTCCCAGACCAGGGTCAATGATGTGATCCGGATCGAAAATCTGGTACTGACGACCGCGGTTGATAATGGCGGGGCCGGACTGGAACGGGGCCTCGACCAGCTCACTGACGCGGCCACCTTCGGCCTCGAACTGCGCTATCGTCTGAACGGGCCGTGGGAGGCGTTCATCGGCGTTGAACGGCTGCGGGCGTCATCACATCTCGACTTCGAGTACGATGGCGGGAGCGGACCGCTGGCGAGTTACCTCGAGTACAGCACCGACGACTGGCCGATCCATGCCGGACTCCGTTATACCTTCCGGTTCTCCGAGCGGTTCGCCTACGGGATCGGCCTGGCGGCAGTGGTCTTTCCCGCTTCGCGTCTCCAGGTAGCCGGACAGCTGGGGGGGGAGGCCGCTCTCGATCGGAAGGGCACTGTCACCGGAGTAGGCGCGGCCCTTACATGGGGCGGCGAGATGGCGCTGGGTGGACCCCTGCAGCTGCAGGGTACCATCCGGCTCCGCTTCGGTCAGGTGGGGGATCCGAAGGACAGCGACGGGGATGTCTTTACCGATCCCATCAAGGGGAAACCGATCTCCCTCGACTGGTCGGGGGTTGATATCGTTGTTGGACTGGTGATCGACCTCTTCTGAGCAGGTCTCCGCGCGACCGCCCTGAACCTACCCCTGCCCCATCAGTTCGACCAGGACGGCCTTCTGGGCATGCATGCGGTTCTCAGCCTCATCGAAAACCACCGAATGCGGACCATCCATGACCTCATCGGTGATCTCCTCGCCCCGGTGCGCCGGAAGACAGTGCATCACGATGACGTCCCCGGCGGCCAGTCCGACGAGGTCGGAATCGACCGTGAAGCCGGCGAATGCCGCCTGCCGCTTCGCGACTTCCTCCTCCTGCCCCATGCTGGTCCAGGTATCGGTGTAGATGACATCGGCGCCTTCAACCGCCTCCCGCGGGTCGCGCGTCAGGATGACGCCCGCGTTGGCGGCGGCCGCCTCGGAATACGTTTCAGCATCGGGATCGTATCCCTCGGGGATCGCCAGCGACAGCCTGAAGTCGAGACGACCGGCCGCGTTCAGCCACGAGTGGCTCAGGTTGTTACCGTCTCCCACGAAGGCAACCTTGAGATCTTCCACCCGGCCCTTGTGCTCGAGGATCGTGAGCAGGTCGGCCAGAACCTGGCAGGGATGGTTGTAGTCGGTGAGACCGTTGATCACCGGCACTTCCGACCAGCGGCCCAGTTCCAGGACGTGTTCGTGGGCGAAGACCCGGGCCATGATGCCGTCATTGTAACGGGCCAGGACACGGGCGATGTCGGCTACCGACTCCCGCTTGCCGAGCCCGATGTCAGCCGGCGCCAGATAGAGCGCGTATCCGCCCAGCTGCCACATGCCGATCTCGAATGAGACCCTCGTCCTGGCCGAGGGCTTCTGGAACACCATCGCCAGGGACTTGCCGGTCAGCGCCGGGTTCCCCTTTCCCGCTTTCAGATCGATCTTCATCTGCTCGGCAAAGTTGAGCGTCGCCAGGAGCTCTTCACGGGTCCTGTCGCGAAGGTCGAGGAAGTCCTTGTAGTCCGGCATCAGTTTCATCCCTCTCGAATTGTTCGCTTCATCCGGTCGTGTTCCGAACCGGGATCAGTCCGGCGTTTATAGAATGTACCTGCTCAGGTCCTCGTCGGCGATGATATCATCGAGCCGCTCGCGCACATTGGCGGCCTCGATCCGGTACACCTTCTGCCGGCTCTCGGGCACCTCGAAGAGGATCTGTTCCAGCAGCAGGGTCAGAATGGTGTGCAGCCGGCGAGCGCCGATGTCCTCGGCCTGCTCGTTGGCCATACTGGCCGCTCCCGCGATCTCATCGATCGCTTCCTTGTCGAACGATAGCGTCACGCCCTCCGTGGTCAGCAGGGTCGGTCAGGATGCGGATGAAATCCGCTGTCGTCAGGCTGTGCAGTTCCACCCTGATCGGAAAGCGCCCCTGCAGTTCGGGGATCAGATCGCTCGGCTTGGCCACGTGGAAAGCGCCTGCCGCGATGAAGAGCACATGATCGGTCTTCACCATCCCGTACTTGGTGGTAACGACGCTGCCCTCCACAATCGGAAGGAGATCACGCTGCACCCCTTCCCGGCTGACATCGGGTCCGCCGAATTCGGAGCCACGATCGGCCGCGGCAACCTTGTCGAGTTCATCGAGGAAGACGATCCCGTTCTGCTGGACCCGGAAGAGCGCTTCAGTGATGACCTTGTCCATGTCGATCAGCTTAGCGGCCTCCTCCTGCTGGAGCAGGATACGGGCCTCGCTGACCTTCACCCGTCGCCGCTTGCTCTTCTGGGGCATGATATTGGAGAAGAGATCTGAGAGGTTGACGCCCATCTCCTCGAGTCCGACCGGACCGAGCACCGACACCATCGGATGCTGATCGGCGGGCAAGTCGATCTCCACCTCCCGGTCATCGAGCGTTCCCACCGCCAGCTGACTGCGCAGCTTTTCCCGTGTCCTCTCCCACGAATCCTCCGCCTCCTGATGCTGTTGCTGCTGTCCCTCCGCCTCCCCTTCCCCGGGCACACCGGCCCCTTCGATGGTGAAGGGATGCGGCGTGGCAAGCGGTGGTTTCCCGGGCAGGAGCAGATCAAGCAGGCGTTCGTCAGCATGTCTGGCAGCCGGTTTCTGCACGTCCTCGAGGAACTCCGACTTCACCATGTTCACCGCCAGGTCGGTCAGATCACGGATGATCGACTCCACGTCCCGTCCGACGTAACCCACTTCGGTGAACTTGCTCGCCTCCACCTTCATGAAGGGGGCTTTGGCGAGGAGCGCGAGTCGGCGTGAGATCTCTGTCTTACCCACCCCCGTCGGCCCGATCAGGATGATATTGTTGGGGACGATCTCCTCCCTCAGGTCCTCGGGCACCTGGAGCCTGCGCCATCGATTCCTCAACGCGATCGCCACTGCCCGCTTGGCGTCATCCTGGCCGATCACGAACCGGTCGAGCTGTTCGACGATCTGCTTCGGGGTCAGTTCACTCGCTCCGCTCTTCGGCACGCTCATCCCTCTCCTTCTTCGGGGAGGCTCATCACCGAGATGTGGTCATTGGTGAAGGGACAGATACCCGCCGCGATCCCCATCGAGTCCTCGACGATCTTCTCCAGGTCGCTCTCCCCGCTGGCCTGGATAAACGCCCGGGCTGCGGCCAGGGCGTAACTGCTGCCTGAACCGATGGCCACGATCCCGTCATCAGGTTCGATGATATCGCCGTTACCGGAGATGATGAACGACCGCTCCGTATCGAGGCAGACCAGGAGGGCCTCGAGCCTTCGCAGGTAGCGGTCGGTCCGCCAGTCCTTGGCCAGTTCCACCACCGCCCGCTGCAGGTTGCCCTTCTGCGTCTCCAGTTTCTCCTCGAACCGTTCGAAGAGGGTGAGCGCGTCGGCCGCGGCGCCGGCAAACCCGGCCAGGACCGCTCCGTCATACAGGCTCCTGATTTTGATGCTGCCGTGTTTCATGATCGTCTCGTCGAATGTCACCTGGCCATCACCCGCCAGGGCAGCCCGCCCCCCCCGAACGATGCCGAGGATAGTCGTCGATCGGACCTTCATCGTCTCATTGCTCATCATTCCCGTCCTTCGGTCGGTACTCCTCTTCGGCCCGAGGGTGGGCCTGCCGGTAAACCTGTTTCAGCCGGTCAGTCGTCAGGTGAGTATACACCTGTGTCGTCGAGAGGCTCTCATGCCCGAGCAGTTCCTGGACCGCCCGCAGGTCAGCGCCGCCATCGAGCATATGTGTCGCGAAGGTGTGCCGGATCACGTGCGGGCTCACCTTCTCCCGTTCACTCACCTGCCTGAGGTAGCGTCGGACCATGCCCTGGACACTCCGCCCGCTCAGCCTTCTCCCCGACCGGTTGAGCCAGAGGGCCTCCACATCGGGCTCCTCTTTCTTACGGATCAGCTCCACCCTGGTTTTCAGATATTCTTCCAGGGTCGCGAAAGCAGCTTCACCGAAGGGCGTGATCCGTTCCTTCCGCCCCTTGCCCCTGACCCTGGCCGAACGGTCCCTGAGATCTACATCCTTCAGATCGAGACCGGTGAGTTCGGAGAGTCGCACTCCCGTACTGTAAAGGAATTCCAGGATGGCCCTGTCCCTGACCGCCTGCAGGGAATTCCCCTCAGGAGCGATGAGGGCCGCGATCATCTCTTCCCTGCTGAAAAATACCGGGAGGCGCTGCGTTGCTCGCGGTGAGCGGAGGAGCGCAGCGGGATCCTCTTCGATCTCACCGCGGTGCTGGAGGTATCGGAAGAAAGCCCTGAGACTGGCAAGTTTTCTCGCCACGGTCCCAGAGGAGTACCCGCGACGCCGGAGCATCCCGAGAAAGGACCGCAGGAGGACATGATCGATCTCCCGCGGGTGAGGTTCCCTGCCTGCGGTGGAGCGCAGCCAGGCGGAGAACTGACGGATGTCCTTCGTGTAGGCGGTCACGGTGTGTGGCGAGAGAGAGCGCACCCTCGTCAGGTACTCCGCGAATGACTCGATCTGCTCCCTGATCGACTGGCCCATGGAATGATAACCACCGCTTGATCGATATCCGCTTCGGTCAGAGCGCGTCGGGATCGATCACGCTCCTGCACTTCGGACAGTGGTAATGGTGCCCTTCCTTCTTCGTGTCCCGCTCGACGAGGATCCCGTAATCACAGGTCGGGCATCTGGTCGCCACCGGCTTGCTCCAGGAGGCGAAGTCACAGTCCGGATACCCGGTACAGCCGTAGAAGGTTCGTCCCTTCTTCGTCTTCCGCTTCGCCAGGGGTTGGCCGCACTCCGGACAGTCCACACCGAGGGGAATAGGCATACTCCCCTTGCATTCGGGATAGCGGGTGCAGGCCAGGAACTTCCCGAAACGGCCGTTCTTGACGACCATGTCGGCACTGCACTCGGGGCACTTCTCGTCGTACTCTTCCAGTTCTTCCTCGGGACCTTTCAGCTCATCGACTTCCTTCGTTCCTTTGCATTCGGGCCATCCGGAACAGGTCCAGAACCAGCCGTATCTCCCGAACTTGAGATGCATGGGACCCGCTTTACAGCCTTCCTCTTTACAGCGTGGCGCCTCATTGATACCGAGACGCTCCATGAGACGTATCCGGATGCCGTCAAGGGCGTCGCTGATGTTGCCGTCAGCGCTCTCCAGACCGGCGTCGAACGGGCCCCAGAAATCAGTCATCACCTTGAGGAACTCATCCTGACCCGATTCGATCCGGTCGAGTTCGTCCTCCATCCCGGCGGTGAACTCCACCTGGAAGATGTCGGGGAAGAGCTCAACTACCAGGCTGCAGACGATCCGGCCCAGTTCGGTAGGGATCATCTGCCTTTTTTCCCTCTCGGCGTATTTCCGGTCGATCAGGACCGCGATGATCTGGGCGTAGGTGGAGGGCCGCCCGATCTCGTTCTGCTCGAGTTCCTTGATGAGAGAGGCATCAGTGTACCGCGGCGGCGGTTTGGTGAAGTGCTGCTCACCTTCCAGCGAGCTGAGGTCCGCTCCGGCCCCCTCCTTCAGACCGGCCGGCAGGGTGGCCTCATCTCCGTCGCCGTTCTCTTCGTCACTGCCCTCCCGGTAAACCGCCAGATAACCGGGGAACGTTACCACCGAGCCGGTGCTCCTGAAGCGGAAGGCGCCCCCCTCAGTGAGGACCGCGAGCCGGTGCTCCTGAAGCGGAAGGCGCCCCCCTCAGTGAGGACCGTCGTGCCCTCCAGCTCGGCCGGATTCATCTGGCAGGCGAGGAAGCGTTTCCAGATCAGTTCGTAGAGGCGGAGTTGATCCCGGTCGAGGTGAGACTTCACCTCCGCGGGGGATCGCCCGAGGTCGGTGGGACGGACCGCTTCGTGACCCTCCTGGGCGCGTTTGCCGCTCTTGTAGAACCGTGGTTTCTCCGGCAGGTAGGCGTCACCGAACTCGCGCCCGATCCGTTCCCGA
>JALGWK010000002.1 GCA_025774205.1 bacterium | reverse complement strand
GGAGGCCGTGAAGAGATCGAGGAAGGCGCGATACCGGTCGCGCATCGCCTGGAAGTAGAGAACGGGATCATCCCGCAGTTCCGCCAGGTCGAGTTCTATCAGGGCCAGCTGGGCCCGTTCCGAAGCCTCACTCTCCCCGCCTGTCCTGACCGCCTCACGGTATGCCTCCCCGGCACGCTCCCGGGGAGCGGTGGCTGCCTCCTCGCCTGTTTCGGTAGCGGCGATGATCGCCAGTGCCTCAAACGCCTGCCCCTTCTCCAGCCAGGCCGTGGCCGCGGTCGGGCCGCTTGGGATCCGCTGCAGGTAACGGTCGTAGGCATCGATGGCTGTTTCGAAATCTTTCAGCGCATGAACGTTGGCGCGCGCGATCTCCAGCAGGGCCCCGGTCGCGCCGCTCGAGCCCTCGGAGGCCAGCGCCAGCATGGCTCCCTGGATCGACCGGAGACCTGCCGCCAGATCGACCAGCCGGTAGGTCCGCCAGTAGTCGATGCGGTCGGTTGCCTGTGTCGCCCGGTCGCCGCCCGCGCCGGCAAGCGGGATCAGTTCTATGATCGCCGAGGAGTAATCTCCCGAGGCGGCGATGGCGTTGGCCGAGGACCAGACACCCTCAGCCCAGATGTCACCGGTACCGGCAGATACTGCCGCCATCCGATACCAGCCGGCGGCGGTATCCGGATCGGAGAGCTGATGTTCGTAGAGCCGGCCGAGTTCGAGCGCGGCTGCGGCCCGGGTTCCCTCGGAAAGATCATCCTGTTCGAAGAATGCGCGGTATCGTTCGATGGCCTCCGGTGACCGGTCGAGACCGACGAGTACTTCCGCCGACAGGGCCACCGCGTCACCGATCAGGTCGGCCGTGACCGCTTCCCGCCGGGCCAGATCAGCCAGCGTGAGGGCGCGGCCCCGCTGGCCATGCTCGACGGCTATCCGGGCTGCTTCGAGCGCGACGGTGGCCGCCTGATCTTCCGAAGTGCCGGCCAGGTTCAGGTCGAACGCCGCCAGGGCGCTGTCTATCTCACCCGTCGCGACATGGGCCCGCGCGAGCCAGAGGGCGGCCGAAGCCCGGACTCGTCCCCCGGAACCGGAGATGGCCTCTCTCAGTTCGGGCAGGGCCTCCTGTTGCCGGCCTGAGGCCACCAGGGCCTGGCCGAGGACACTCTTGAGATAGGGAATGCGCTCGGCAGGAGCGGGCGCCTCAATCGCGGTACGGGCCGCGTCCACCGCTTCATCGATCCGGCCATCCTCGATCAGGAGGCGGGCTTTCAACGCGGCCGCGTCGGCTCTCACTTCGGGCGTCAGGGCGCTCGCGAGCGCTTCCTCGGCGAGCGGGATCGCCATCCAGGGTTCCCCGAGCCCGTTCCGGGCCTCCGCTTCCTGCAGCAGGAAGCGCGCTTTCAGAGGATGGAAGGGGTATTCGGCGTAGGCTTCCATGACGCGGGTAAGGGCGTCCTGGTATCGAAGATTTGTCAGCAGTGCTTCTATCAGGCCCGCGGAAGCCTGCGGTCGCTGATCGTTGACCGGGAAGAGATCGAGGAAGTTGGAGTAAGCATCGGCCGAGGCTTCGTATTCGGCAGCCGACAGGAAAAGGCGTCCGGTTCTGAGCCAGCCCTCCGGCGCCCTGGCCGCGGAACCGTGGCGGGATGTGAATTCGCGATAGGCCCCGGCGGCCTCGGCAGTGCGGCCATCAGCCTCCAGGGTCTCGGCAAGCAGCCACCGGGCTTCCTCGGCATACTGCAGGGGAAGGTTGGTTTCCAGCAGCTGTCTCAACTGGTTGGCGGCAATATCGTAGAGCCCGTCGTTGTAGAGCCGTCTCGCGAACAGGAGCGGATCCTGCTGCTGCCTGGACATCCCGGGCTCCGGCCGAACCGCGGATCCGGCCTGCACCCCGATCGCGGGGATCAGGATGGCACCCGCCACCAGGAACGTCATCGCACTGCGCGTATTCACGGAATCATCACCTCTCAGGCGATCCGGTCGGACTCTTCCGACTCCGGACAACAAGTGCACAGTCACGCAACAACCGTCGCATTCGAGCGGCACCGGGACCGACGTTTGTCACCTGACAGTACACTAGAAGAACCTTGAAACCTAGGCATCTGCCTGTTAGACAGTCAAGGGATCTACGATGTTTCCGGTGATAGCCGACGAGACCATTCACGTATGAGTAACGGATATCAGCCCGATCCATCGATGAACTGTCCATCGATCGACAACCGTCATGCCGTTCAGTAACAGGAGTACCCATATGATATTGACTACGACTCCCCAGATCGAAGGTCGTTCAATCGTTGAGTACAAGGGCATCGTGACCGGCGAAGCGATAATGGGGGCCAACATCTTCAAGGACCTCTTTGCCGGTATCCGGGACGTGGTGGGCGGCCGCAGCGCCACCTACGAGAAGGAACTGATCCGGGCCCAGAAGATCGCGCTCGAAGAGGTAACACACCGCGCCGAGCAGGTCGGCGCGAACGCCGTGGTGGGGGTCGATCTCGACTACGAGGTGATCGGTGATAAAGGCAGCATGCTGATGGTCGTCGCATCGGGAACCGCCGTCAAGGTCACCGACCGGAAGTAGTTCCCGCCCCGGCAGACGCTCTCCCCCGGTCCCTTCTGGAGTGTTCCTTTCCAGGGCGCTATACTCGGGATTCAACCGCCTTCTTCCTGGAGGAATCACATCATGAAAGCCCGCCACCGTGGACCGGGGATCATACTCATCATCCTGGGTATCCTTCTCCTCGTGGGGAACCTGGGGTATTTTTCCCTGTTCGAATTCTGGCCGCTCCTGATCGTCCTGGCCGGTGTCCTTTTCTTCATCCAGTGGATCAGTGACCGGGAAAATTATGGCCTGCTGCTGCCCGCCACGATCATGATCATCACCGGCCTGCTCTTCCTCTACTGCGAGTTGTACGGCTGGTACCATATGAAGGATCTGTGGCCGATCTTCATCATGGCTCCGGGCGCCGGTTTCATCTTCATGTACCTTCTGGGTGATCAGGAAGCGGGGCTGCTGATCCCGGGAGGCATCCTGCTCACCGTCGGTATCGTGTTCCTCAGCGCCAATGAATGGGTCTGGCGCTGGTGGCCGGCAGTGCTGATCGTTGTCGGCGTGCTCATCCTGCTGCGCCCGCCACGACAGCCCGTCATCACCCCCCTGGCCGAGGATCCGGAAAGACCGGCACCGGATGTGAACGAGCCGGTATTCCAGGATGAGCCGGCAGCGACTCCGGATGACTCTCCCGACTCTTCCGACTCTTCCGACTCTCCGAATGAACCTGTGGAGGAATCATGAGAAACACCTTCATGATCGTCACCGTCGTTCTCCTCGCGCTCATGAGCGGCGCTCCACGGGTTGCCACCGAGACTGTGCCAGCGACAGACTGGACCACCCCCGCGCCGGACTGGACCACCCCGGTGCCGGCACCCACCGGCGAGAAATCCTCCGACACCGCGCCCGACGACAGGCTGGAGGGGCCGGTTTTCACCGTCTCGTTCGCAAGAACCGCTCGGGCTCAGCCGCTGACCGGCCGGGTCTACATCGCCATCAGTCATGATGAGCAGGGACGCGGCCGGAGGGGAGGCCAGGGACCGATCTGGCAGGCGGGCGAGACCGGCGTGCCCCTGTTCGGGCGGAACGTGCGCGGGCTCCGGCCCGATCGGCCGATCACCTTCGACGAGGGGGTATACGGCTATCCGCTGGCCGACTTCGGAGAGATTCCGCCGGGTGAGTACTGGATTCAGGCCTTCTTTAACGTCTACACGGAATTCGAACGGGCCGACGGCCACACCGTCTGGCTCCATATGGACCAGTGGGAGGGGCAGAGCTGGCGCAGTTCCCCGGGGAACCTCTTCAGTGCCCCCCGCAGGGTCACCATCGATCCCGGCGCGACCGAAACGATCCACCTTCTCTGCGACCAGGTGATCCCGCCGATCCCGCTCCCCGAGGAGACCGAGTTCACAAAGGTCGTCAGGATCGAGAGCCGGATCCTCTCCGAGTGGTGGGGCTATCCGATCTATATCGGCGCGACGGTTACCCTGCCTGCGGGGTACCACGATCACCCCGGTGTGCACTATCCGGTCAACTATATCCAGGGCCACTTCTCGACCCGCCCGCCCCGGATGCCTTCAGAGGAAGACCTGGCAGCGGAGTGGCCCGACGGGGACATCCCCCGCTTCATCGCCGTCACCCTGCAGCACCCCTCTCCCTACTACGATGACTCCTACGGCGTGAACTCGGAGAACAACGGCCCCTTCGGGGATGCCATCATGCAGGAACTGATCCCCGCCGTGGAGGAACGGTTCCGCATCATCAAGGAGCCGTGGGCCCGCAAACTCTCGGGCGGCTCCACCGGCGGCTGGATCGCGCTGGCCCACCAGGTCTTTTATCCTGATTTCTACGGCGGCTGCTGGGCCAGTTGTCCCGACGGAGTCGATTTCCGTGGTTACCAGATCGTGAACGTTTACGAGGATGAGAACGCCTACTGGTTCGACCGCGGCTGGATGAAGATCGAGAGGCCCAACCGGCGCTCCCCCGACGGCAACATCAGCTCGATGATGAAGGACGAGAACCTGTACGAACTGGTGGTGGGTGACAATTCCCGGTCGGGCGGGCAGTGGGACATCTGGGAAGCCACCTACGGCCCCGCCGGACCAGATGGCTACCCGATGCGGATCTGGGACAAGCGCACCGGCGAGATCAATCACGAGGTCGCTGAGTTCTGGCGGGAGAACTATGATCTCCGGTACATCCTCGAGCGGGACTGGGCGGAACTCGGTCCGAAGCTGGTCGGCAAGATCAACGTCTATACCGGCGACATGGACTCCTACTACCTCAACAACGCCACCCACCTGCTGCACGAGTTCCTCGAGTCGACGACGGCTCCCTACTACCAGGGAGAAGTCGTCTTCCAGCCGCTGGCGCCCCATTGCTGGGGCCCCCGCGGGGTGGAACTGCTGAGGAAGATGGCCCGCCACATCGAGGAGTACGCCCCGTCGGGGGCCGATATCACTTCGTGGCGGTATCGGTAAAACGGTGGACGCGGATCGCATACTGACGCTCGACTCACTTTCGGTCACGCTGGGCGGGATCCCGATTCTTCGAGATATCAGTTTCTCTGTCGGTCAGGGAGATATCGCCTGGTTGGTCGGGTCGAACGGAGTCGGAAAAAGCACCCTGCTCCGGGCAGTAGCAGCTCTGCTCCCCTATGACGGGGATGTTGCGATCTGTGGATTCGATGCCTGGCGGCGGGAAGCGCGATCGTGTTTCACTTACTCCCCCGACGCCCCGGTCCTGTACGAAGACCTCACCCTCAGCGAGCATGCCATCTTCGCCAGTCGGGCCTGGGGCAGGCCGGAGGCAGAGGAGAGAATCCTTGCCATCCTGGACGCCTTCCAGCTGGCCGACCGGCTTGTTGAATTCCCGGTCACTCATTCCCGGGGGATGCAGCAGAAGCTGTCGCTGGCTCTCGCGATCGGTATCCAGCCCTCCCTGGTGATGCTGGATGAACCGTACGATGGTCTTGACCGGCTGGCCCAGCCGATCCTCACCGACCTGCTCCTCGACTTCACCGGGCATGGCGGAACAGTGCTGATCACCACCCACCAGGAGAACCAGATCACTCCCTTCACGCAGGTACGGAAAATTCATCATCTCGAATTGATCGATGGTCAACTGGCCGACGATTCTGCTTCACCAGAGGCACCGATCGCGAGCGATTGATTCGATGCGTGCCGAAGCTGCACAGCCCCCTCTTCCCGGTTCAGATGACCTCAACACCATCAGAAAATTTCGTCAGGAGGCGTTCAGCAGATCGCTCAGGAGCTATGCGGAGTGGATCCGCGATGCTATTGGATGGGGTGCCGTAGCCTACTTTCTGCTCTTCCTGGTCGCCTTTCTCATCGACGGACTCGATAAGATCCCTCTCCAGGATCCGCCTCTGGATCCGGGACCTCTCACGATCGTATTGACCACCAGCCTCATCCTCTTCCTGCTTCTGCTGCTGCTGCCGAACCGTTCGGCTCCAGTCACCCTGAACCGTCAGGAACTGCACCACCTGGCCCTCTCCCCTGTACCTGAATGGCAGGTACTGAAGAGATCCTTCACCAGGACCTGGTCACTGCATGCCCTGTTCGGACTGGCCGCCGGAGGATTATGGCTTTTCCTCGCTCAGAGATTGTATGGAGTGACGCCCTGGACAGCAGCTCCGGCAATAGCCCTGCTATGTACCGCGATTCCCTCTCTGAAATGGCTCGCCTGGCTTCGCCGTGACCAGCTGAACAGCTGGACGAGGAGCCGGCGCTGGCAGATCGCAGGACTGGCAGGGTGTCTGATAGGCATGACCGGGACCGCCTGGGGGCCGATCGCACCCCTCTGCCAGACCCTCTCTCCCGGCATCATCTGGTATCCCCTGCTGGCGGTTGGAGCCGCCGGCGATGTCTACCGATCGATAGCAGACCGATATCCTCCCTCATTCCGATACCACTGTCAGCTCCGCAATCAGCTGCGTCACCTCACCTTCTCCCGGTTCCTGACCGGAGAACTCTTCGACCCGACCGTCTTCTGGCGGCTGATCAGGCAGATCCGCGGCAAGGCGATCCGGACCAGACCGCTGTTCGGGCTTCAGCCGTTTCCCCTCTCATGGGGTACGGTCGGGCTGGTGGCCTGGCGCAGCGCCAATCAGCTGGTCCGCCGACCATTCTGGGCCCAGGTGAAGACGGTGTTCCTGCTGTTGGCCGGGGTGATGTACGCCTCTTCTCTGAGTAACGATGTCATCTCCATCCTTATGAGCGCCGGGATGCTCGGTCTGCTCTTCGCCGAACTGCTCGGCCCCGAACTGCGACCCGCGCATATTCCCATCCGGCCGCTCCAGCGGACCATCGGCAGAGTCCTACCCGGCTTTCTTCTGGCAGTTGTAACCATCGTACCGATCGTTTCTGTCGCGGCTCTTCTCTTCGGATGGCTGGATTCCGTCACAGATATTCCCCTGCCTGTCAGTTCGATCGAATGGGAAGGAACCATCTTCAAAGCGGTCACGGTGATGCTCCTCGGACTGGTCGGACTCGAGAAGATCTCCTCGCTCAGCCGCCAGTCACATCGTCGCCTGCAGGTGCTTTACGCCGCCGGATTCGTGGCCATCCTATTCTCCCTGCTGGTCGGACCATCAGGCCCCGCGTGGGTGGTCGGGATCCTCAACCTGATGGCCGTGGCTCTCTTTCTCATCCTCGAGTGATAACAGCTTCGAGCAATAACAGTCGCGTGCGATAACAGTCGCGTGCGATAACAGGCAGCTGTCCCGGATTCTGACATATCGAACATTTCTTCACGCCAGCCTGTCTATAACGCGGTTTGAGAGTTTCGGATACGTTTGTCCTGTGATATATAGAAGAAGCCCTGCCGCCCCAGAGCCGTAGGGTTGATTCACCGCCTGATCCCGCCAGGGTCAGGTCGACGCGGCCTACCCCACCCGGCCGACAGAGGGTTGATACAAAGGAGACAGAATCGATGGCAGTTGAACGCATCCACGACGTCATCGTGTACGGAACCGGTCTCGCGGGACTGCGCGCCGCGGTGGAGATCGCCCGGAAGAGCGAAGGCTCGGTGAACATGGGCCTGGTCTCCAAGGTGCAGCTCATGCGCGCCCACTCGGTGTGCGCGGAGGGCGGTACCGCCGGGGTCCTCTACCCGGAGGAAGGCGATTCCTTCGACCTGCATGCCTGGGACACGGTAAAGGGATCGGACTTCCTGGCTGATCAGGACGTGATCTACAAGTTCGTCCAGCAGAGCCCCGAGGAGATCATGCTGCTCGATCACTGGGGCATCCCCTGGTCGAGGGATGAACAGGGGAAGATCCTCCAGCGACCCTTCGGTGGTCACTCCTACCCGCGAGCGACCATGGCGGCCGACAAGACCGGCTTCATGGAGATGCAGTGTCTCTATGACACCCTCAACAAGTGGCCGAATTACACCCGCTACGACGAGGTCTTCGTCACCGGTATCCTCATGGAGGAGGGCCGGTTCGCCGGCCTCACGGCCATCAATGCCTTCTCCGGCGAAATGGAGGTGATCCGGGGCAAGGCGCTCATCATCGCCAGCGGCGGTGCCGGCGCCATCTACGCCTTCACGACCTATTCGCACACCGTCACCGGGGACGGTCTTATCCACGCCTACCGCACCGGCGTAATCCCGCTCGAGGACATGGAGTTCATCCAGTTCCATCCCACCGGACTGGTCCCCTCCGGGATCCTCATGACCGAGGGGTGCCGCGGTGAGGGAGGGTACCTGCGGAATTCCGAGGGCGAACGGTTCATGGACAAGTACGCCGCCGGGATGATGGAACTCGCCCCGCGCGACATCATCTCCCGGTCGGAGATGACCGAGATCCTCGAGGGCCGCGGGATCGATGAACCGAACGGGCTCGACCATGTCTGGCTCGATCTCACCCACCTCGGCGCCGACCGGATCAACAGCCGGCTGCCGTTGATCCGTGAGGTCTGCATGGGTTTCCTCGGCATCGATCCGATCCACGACATGATTCCGGTCCGGGCGGTGGCCCACTACTCCATGGGCGGCATCGAGGCCGACATCAACGGCCGGACCCGGGTGGAGAACATCTGGGCGGCCGGGGAAGTCGCCTGCCACTCCCTGCACGGGGCCAACCGGCTGGGGACGAACTCCACTGCTGAATGCCTCGTCTGGGGGGGCTTCACCGGCAAAGAGGCGCTCGATTACGTCCAGGGCGGAGGTGACCTGTCGCCGGTATCGGCCGACCAGGTGAAAGCCGAAGAGGCCCGGATCTTCGAGGGTGTCATGCAGCAGAAGGGGCCGGAAAACCCGTACGATATCCGCCGCGAACTGCGCACGGTCATGACCGACTGCCTGGGTGTGTTCCGCACCGGTGAACTCATGCAGCAGGGAATCGATAAGGTGGAGGAACTCAGGGCCCGCTTCGAGAACATCCATCTGAAGGATCCCGGCCGCTTCTACAACACCAACCTCTTCCACGTGCTCGAGCTTGAGAACCTCCTCGAACTGGGCGAAGTGATGCTGAAGGGCGGCCTGGCGAGGGAAGAATCACGCGGCGCCCACGCCCGGAGGGACTTCACCGTACGTGATGACGAGAACTGGCTGAAGCACACCCTGGCGTGGAAACGGCCAGCAGGAGTGGAACTCGACTACAAACCGGTGACCATCACGCATTGGAAACCGGTCGAGCGGAAGTACTGATGCCCTATCACGCAGCAATCGAGGCATGACATCAGGAGACAACGATGCCTGAGATCAAACAATACCCGAACAAGCTGGGCCTGAAGGGCTGGGTTGTGGGCGGGAAGTGGGGGCCGGAACGGTACCTCTACACCCTGCATCGAGTGACCGGCCTCGGCATCCTGCTCTACTTCGTGATGCACATCTTCGTGACCGCCAGCAGGGCGATCAGCCAGGAGATGTGGGAGCGGGCCATGGCAGGTGTGACCGGCACGATCTTCCTGGTGGGCGAGTACCTGGTCTTCGTCGCCTTCGCCTTCCACGCGCTGAACGGAATCCGGCTGGCGCTGATCGAACTGGGGGTGCTGACCGGTCCCGCTGAACAGCCGATCTATCCCTATAAGAGTTCCCTGAACGTCCAGCGTCCCTTCATGGTGGTGATGATGATCCTCGTTCTGGTCGTTGTTCTGGCCGGCGGCTGGGATTTCTTCATCGCCGCCGGGCATTGAGGAGGGTGGCAATCATGATCAGCAATAACACCAGATTGTGGACCTGGCACGTGGCGGCCGGGCTCATCCTCATCATCCTCCTCGGGCTGCACATGTTCGGGATGCACCTGAACGACCTGCTCCACTTCGAGTCGTTCAATCCCGAGGGCGGCAGTCCGATCGACTGGGCCAACGTGGCATCCCGGGCGCAGGCCATCGGGCAGGTGGTCTTCTATATCCTCTTCCTGGGATTCGCCCTCTACCACGGCCTCTACGGACTCAGGAACATCCTGCTCGAACTGAATCCTTCACCGGGGATGACGACCTTTATCAACCGGACGATCGTGATCGCCGGTGTCATCCTCTTCGCCTTCGGAACCTGGGCGGCGATCGCGGCCCGCAGCACCGCCCTGGCGGCCCTGTAGGAGGACGGAAGATGAGCAACGAGACTGAACAGCTTCAGAATTACATCTTCCGTGTCAGGCGCTACGATCCTGCCAGGGATGATGAACCGTATTTCGAGGATTTCACGGTCCCCTGCGGACCGGGCATGGTGGTACTCGACGGGCTGTGGTACATCAAGGAACACCTTGATCCGACCCTGGCCTGGCGTTCCTCATGCCGGATGGGTGTCTGTGGCTCGTGCGGCATGCTACTGAACGGCAAGCCCCACCTGGCCTGTCACACCCAGGTCCGGGAGTTGACGAAAGAAATCCTGATGGTGGCCCCCCTGCCCAACTTCGATATCGTCCGCGATCTGGTGCCCGACCTCGCCCCGATGCTGGAGAAACATCTGAAGCTGAACACCCGCATCATCCGCGAGGACGTCGAGGAAGTTCTCGAACCGACCGACCAGTACTGGCAGGATCCCGACGACCTGACCGCCTACCTGCAGTTCGCCTACTGCATCAAGTGCGGCTGTTGCATGGCGGCCTGTCCGACGCTCGCGACCGATGATATCTACAGCGGCCCGATGCCGCTGACCCAGGGCTACCGCTACCTGATCGACACCCGGGACGGCGCCTTCAAGGAACGGAAGAAGATCCTCTCGAGCGAGATCGGTCCCTGGCGCTGTCACTACGCCGGAGAATGCTCGGCGGTCTGTCCGAAGGGAGTCGATCCCGCCCGCGCCATCCAGTTGATGAAGCGCGAACTGGTCTGGGATTACATCCGACTCGGCAAGCGGCGGCACCAGAAGCCGGTCGGTCTCCTGCCGAAGGAGAGACGGGCCACCGAACGCCGGGAAGGGATCGCCGAAGCGCCCGAGTTCACGATCGACGGGGCAGTCTCACCGGCCGAACAGCCATAGTCCGAAGACATCAACTCACGACCGATCGCCGGGTGGAGGTTCCTCTCCATCCGGCGTATTTTTGTCATTGTATTCCAGCCCCTGAGAGAACCTCATATTATTCTGTGGCCATTGCCTGATAGACTGTCGGATACCGCCGGTGGCAACCGACAGTTGAAGTGCCCAACCTACAATTCAACCCGATACCTGGCGAAGAACGCCTGATCGGTGACATTGACTTGACCGAGTTCTGCCACCTTGAACGCCTTGATCTGACCAGTTGACTGATATCCACGCTGAACCTCATGGACATAAAGCAACAGCTTGCCGGTGGACGGCATTCTGAGTGAATACGGTTCAACGAGCCTTGGAACACCCTTGTACATTACCTGCACAAGTAGTCGATTTCGGGCCGCGAACCGGACTCTCTCCATACTTCCCCCGAAAACCAATGCCGGGTAATCGCCGACACTCATGGGATGTCCACGCCCCAGACGGCCGGCTGCCAGGGGTTGTATGAATGGAATCCGCGGAATTAATGTCTCGTTAACACCACCAGGCACTGATTCAAGTTCCGGTTGGGCTACCTCCGTGAGGTACCACCGGAGGATATCTTCCAGAGCTTTGAGATACTCCTCCACAGGGGGCAGCATCGGGAGTTGATGTTTCAGCGACTCGGACCAGTCACGTGCCAGAACCTCCGCATCCACCCGGCTCAGGATCCCCTCGACCGTGGGTTTTTCCAGATCCTTGAACCTGAACTTTTCATTTACAGCAGCATGGAAATCCTCGTCCGGAATCTCTTCACGCAGATTTCGACCGATATTGACAATGTCATATACATCCCGTGCTCTCCCCTCTCGTTCATACAGAGCACGTATTTTCTCAGCCAGAATCTCGGTGACACTGTAACAGCTCACCATTTCTGCCAACGGTAATCCGTCCGAATAACCGTGGAAGACTTCCCGAGGTACTGAGGAGTCTACGACGATCTCATCCATGGTCAGGTCGAACTTGATCCGCTGGCGGGATGCACGAGGCATCCCGAGTGGACCCAGATACGTCAATTTCGCCTGAAAAGTCGACTCTCCCCGCCTGTTGACTGATTCGGAGATCTGGAGCCCATCATCCGGGCACTCGATACCGGCCTGATCGTAAACCCAACCACTCACTTCCTGCAGAGATGTGTGAATTGCCTCGATATCATATGGAGCCTCAGATGGAACCGTGAAATCGATATCTTCAGAGAATCGGTAGGTATCGAAATAGCATTTCTTCAAACAGGTCCCACCTTTGAAGATCCAGAGACTTAGATCGGGGTGTGCCGCGACAGCGAACAGTACCCATCCCAGGACATAGTCCTTCTCGATCGTGGTGGGGAGCAGTTCGAGTTCCTCAGCGATAGCCATGACTTCAGCCTTCGGGATCACGAACCATCCTCCAGGGGGACATTGATTCGAAGACGCCAGCGTGAGGCTGTCGGCCCTCCTCTGGGGCCGGAAGGATCAAGCAGTGCTATCCCTTTCGTCAGACCATGCAGGCATCGATCCGTCCACCCGGGATCAGGGTCACCGAACAACTCGGCGGTAAAGCCGAGTCGTTTGAATACACTCCCCCGCCCCAGTTTCTCGGCGCAGGACATCAGATTTTCCGGATCCTTCCGTGCTCCTCTCCAGTAGGCGCGCACGATATCAAGTGTCTGACGGCTGCCCCCTCCCATTTCGGGCGCATTGAGAATATCGATGATCATCCGCTCCGGACTTGCCATCTGAACAGGTACTCTGCCGTACCAGAGTCTGATGGTCCCGAAAATGGTCTCCTCGGGAACACGGCGAATCCGGTACTTCACCCCGCCTATCTCCTGTATTGACTTTCGCTGAGGCGTGGAACTGTAAACAACCACGACATTATGGATCTGTTCTGTCAGGTCCCAGTGTTCGGCCGCGGTCCAGCCTGAGATGTAACACGGCTTGAACAATCTCATTGCTACGGTCAACGGGTTTTCAACCACCGGCTGACTGGACGATGAGGAGAGTGGCACAATCGTATAAACACCTCGACGCAATCGTCGGAGCCAACCCTTGCGGGCCAGGCGGGAGAGCATCAGATTTGCCGCCTGACGGCTCAGGTCGAAGAGGTCCAGGACTTCATCCACCGAAAGTGTCGGTTGTTCCAACGCGGCCAATGCCGACAGGATCTCACGTTCAGATTCACCGAGCCCTTTGAGTGATGCGCGATTACTTATGTTATGCATTTAATATCCTTTACTGCTATTAATTGCACTTGTTTTATAATATTACGCTGTCGCATATGCGTCAAGTATCAATATGTGATATTAATTACACTATGTTTATTATATCAATTCATCGACTTGATAGCCTGACACGATCGAAGGAGCGGTCTCACCGGCCGAGTAGCATCGGTCCAGGAAAGAGTGTTCTCGTTCGACAACGCCGGATGGGGGGTTCGCTCCATCCGGCGTTTTCTTTCGTTGAGAGACCGTTGGTGTGTCAGTTGTCTGCAGGAGTATCGGAGTAGGTCTGATCAGAGCCGCTCCAGAAGCGGTCACCGTAGCGCTCCACGACGTGGGCCCGGCCGCTGGCGGCCAGGTCGGTGAGCGCGTCTTCGACCTCCCCCGGGAACCATGCCTCGAGGACGGCCGTCAGTTCCTTCTCGCTCATCGGATGGCGGCCGATGATGTCGAGGATCGCTTCCACAACATCATCGAACCCGCTGAGCTCGTGGGTTCCCTCCACCCCATGGAAGACGTGAGCGACATCACCCAGGATCGACCGGGCCCTGACGATCCCTTCCTCCGGGGCCGGTTCCACCCACGATTCCGCCGGCGGCCGGGTGGGCAGGTTCAGGTGGACCTGGTCGGGACCGATCCGACTGATGACCTCTGCCAGATCGCGCAGTGCCTCCTCTGAATCGTTCAATCCCGATATCAGAACGACCTCGATCCAGAGTCGACCGTCATATTCCCCGCTGAAAGAGACCAGCCCGTCGACCAGTCGTTCGAATGTGAACTCCGGGTGGGGCCGGTTGATCTTCCGGAAGAGAGCTTCGCTGCCGGCATCGAGACTGGGCAGGACCACCCCGGCCGGCAGGAGCGCCCGGCGGACTTCAGGGATATACAGAAGTGAACCGTTCGTGATAACCGCCACCGGAAGACCGGTCCGTTCCTTCACTTCCCGGATCATCCAGCCGATCCCGGAGTGCAGCGTCGGCTCACCCGACCCGACGAAGGTCACCCAGTCGATCTTCGATCTGCCGTGCGTCCGGACCGCCTCCTCGACCTCGACAACGATTGCCTCCCGCGGGTAGTATTCCTCGACCCGGTCGGTTATCGGGGTGGTTCTCCCCAATTGGCAGTAGACGCAGTTCCAGTTGCAGGTCTTCTGCGGGATGGGATCGACTCCGAGCGATTGTCCGAGCCGTCGCGACAGTACCGGTCCGAAAACGTAGTTCATGATGCTGCAATCAATCGCCGCAGTTCATTCTGGACAAGACCAACTGTTGTTTACAGGAGTGGACCTGACTGATTAGGTTGTAGCGTTTGATAAATTCGATAACGATGACCCGTGCTTACCACCGTGGTATGCAACAGCCAGCAAGCCGGAGATATGATAGATGAACCATTTTCTCACCGAAGAGCAGGAGATGATCCGTGACCTTACCAGGAAGATCGCGGAAGAAGTAATCAAGCCGGTCAGAGCGGAACTCGATGAAAAGGGTGAATTCCCCCACGAAGTCATGAAGGAACTGGCCGCGGCCGACCTGCTGCGTGTTTTCATCCCCGAGGAATACGGTGGGATCGGCGGCGGCGTCCTGGAGATGTCGCTCGTCTCCGAGGAACTCTCCCGTGTTTGCGCCGGCGTTGCGACCACCCATTCGGCGAACCTGCTCGCCGCGACCCCCATCAAGCTGTTTGGAACTGATGAACAGAAAGAAAAATACCTGCGGCCGATCGCCGATGGCACGAAGTACGCGGCCTTCGGTCTTACCGAGCAGAACGCGGGCTCTGACGCGGGCGGGATCAGGACGACGGCTGTTGAAGATGGCGACCACTACGTGATCAACGGCACAAAGCAGTTCATCTCGAATGGTGAGGTGGCCGAGATCTATTCGATTATCGTGAACACCGATCCGAATCGTGGTCCTCGCGGGATGTCAGCGATCATCATTGAAAAGGGAACACCCGGCTTCGAGTTCGGCAAGGAAGAGAACAAGATGGGTATCCGTGCCTCGAAAACCACTGAACTCATCTTCAACGACTGTCGGGTTCCGAAGGAGAATCTGCTGGGGAAACCGGGTCAGGGCTTTATCGTCGCGATGCGCACCTTCGACAACACCCGCCCCGGGGTGGGCGCCCAGGCGGTCGGTATCGCCCAGGGCGCGTTCGATGAATCAGTGGCCTACGCCAAGGAGAGAATCCAGTTCGGCAAACCGATCACCTCCTTCCAGGGCATCCAGTTCATGATCGCCGACATGGCCATGCAGATCGAGGCCGCCAGAACACTCGTCTACGCTTCGGCGCGGACGATCGATGGTGGTGACAAATCATCGGGCCACTCGGCCATGGCGAAATGCTTCGCCTCGGACGTCGCCATGAAGGTTACCACCGACGCGGTCCAGATCATGGGTGGTTACGGTTACATGAAGGACTACCCGGTTGAAAAATTCATGCGGGACGCCAAGATCACACAGATCTACGAAGGAACGAACCAGATCCAGCGGAATGTGATCGCTCTGGAAGTGATCAAGAATATCTGAGGTTCAGAGGTGACGGGAGCTAGTCCGACAGCACTTTCGCGAAGAGGTCGGGAGCGACGTTCCCCCCGCTGACCACCACCACAACATCACCCTTCGCGCTCTTCACCCTGCCGGTGAGGAGCGCGGCGATCCCGACCGCGCCTCCCCCCTCGACGACGAGTTTTTCTTCCCTCGCGGCCCAGGTCATCGCTTCGCGCAGTTCCTCTTCCTCCACCAGCAGCCGTTCATCGACCATGTCCCGGACGATCCGGAAAGAATAGCGGTTATCGAGACCGATCCCGCCCGAGAGCGCGCTGGCGATCGTCTCCTCCTCAGGGAACTCGATCGGTCGTCCGGCCAGAAGGCTCTCATGCATGACCCGGGCGCGGGCGGCGGAGACGCCGACGACCCTTATCGACGGGTCGTGCTGCTTGAGAGCGATCGTGATCCCGGCGATCAGGCCGCCGCCTGAAAGCGGCACTACCACGGTTCCGAGAGAGGGGCACTGCTCGAGGATCTCGAGGGCAATCGTGCCCTGGCCGGAGATGACATGGGGGTCATCAAAAGGGTGGACATAGGTGAGGCCCCGCTCTTCCTCGATCTCGAAGGAGCGGACCTCCGCCTCATCGTAGGTCTTCCCGTGCAGGACTGTCTCGGCGCCGTGCCGGCGCATCGCGTCGAGCTTGACGGGATCGACCCATTCGGGGAGGCAGATAGTGGCGGGGATGCCGAGCTTCTCGGCCACGAAGGCGACCGCGCGGCCATGGTTGCCGCTCGAACAGGTGATGACGCCCTTCTCCCGTTCCGCTTCAGTGAGAGCCAGCATGCGCGTGGCTGCTCCCCTGACCTTGAAGGAGCCGGTCACCTGGAGATTCTCAAGTTTCAGCCGGACATCGACACCGGCCGAGGCGCTCAGGCCTGATGAGCGATGGAGCGGAGTTGTGACGGCGATGCCGGAGATCGCCTCACGAGCGGAGTGGGAGTCGAACTCTTCCATGGGAATCGGTCAGGGACCGCGGCGGTAGACCTTCACGTTGTCGAAGTCCGCGCCCTGCTCAGCGTAGCAGAAGAACCCTACCTTGCCGCTGGTCAGGCCGCCATCGGCGACTGCGTCCTCGAACTCGAAGATGATGGATCCATTGATCTTGATGGTGAAATCGTCCACCACCATGTCGATCTCCACCACGTACGTCTTGTCCTCATTGTAACCGTTGTAGGAGGTGGTCTTTTCGTCGATGATCGCCCATACCCCGTCGGTCCTCCGGTCGAGCCGGAGTTTCGGGCCTCCCGAGGAGGAATCATCGACCATCAGGAGCCGATAGAAGTTGCCGTCAGGATCGACTGAGGACGGTTTCCAACGGAAGATCAGGCCGACTCCGTCATCATCCCGTGGGGTGATATCGGCCCGGTAACTGATGTTGGTCCAGGAGGTGTCGCCGATGACCGCCATCGTCCCCTCATAGTTGATGGCGTAGGAGAGTCCCGTCGTGATGGGAGCCTGGATATTCGAGGTCTGGCGGAGCCGTCCCGACCTGACCGTCCAGTCACCCGGCCCCTCTCTGGTGGCAGCCTGCTGATCGATGGTGGTCCAGCCGACCGGGATGCTGCCGTCGGGAACGCTGGCGAAGGTCTCTTCGAACAGCAGGTCGACATCATCTCCGTTGGGATCGGTGGTGCCGTTGCCACCGCATCCGGCCCCCATGACCACCAGCATCGCCGCGATGCCGACCGATGTGACAACTCTCCATGAACGGGTCATCTTGATCACTCTTCTCACTCCGGACTCCGCGTCCGGTATCGGAAACCGACCGCTATTGTGACGCCCACCAGGCGCGGGCACGCTCGACGTCGGCGGTGGCTTCTTCGATCCGTTTCAGTCCCTCCCGGATGACCTCGGACGAAGCCGCGTAGGAGAAACGGATATATTCCTGGTCCTCGTCATCAGCCCGCCGTCCGAAACACTGCCGGCCGAGGACCGCGACACCCGCCTCGAAGAGGAGATAATTCTGCAGCGCCTTCGAGTCCGGCAAGTCCAATTTCGCGCAGACCTCCGTCACGTTGGGCCAGACGTAGAAAGCGCCCGCGGGCGAGAGGCAGGATATCCCGTCGATGGCGTTCAGCCCGTCGACGATGATGTCGCGCCGCTCCGCGAAGGTGTCCCGCATCATGTCGGCGCCGCTCTGGTCACCCTCCAGGGCCTCTGTCCCGGCGATCTGGGTGAAGGCAGCGGTGCACGAATTGCTGTTGGTCATCAGCTTGGCGATCGCGGCAGCCAGTTCTTCAGGCATGCAGCCGTACCCGAGGCGCCAGCCGGTCATGGCATAGGTCTTGGAATGGCCGTCGAGGATGACCGTTCTCTCCGCCATTCCGGGGAACTGAGTGATACTCTGGAACTCACCGTCCCAGACGAGACGGCTGTAGATCTCATCGGAGAGGACCACGAAATCGTGCTTCACGGCCAGTTCAGCAACCCGTGCCAGGCTCTCCTTCGGCACCACCCCTCCGGTCGGGTTCTGCGGGCTGTTGATGATGAGCAGCCGGGTGGCGTCGGACACGAGGGTCTCCAGCTTCTCAACATCGAAACTGAAGGCGTGCTTCTCTTCCAGGGGCAGCGGGACGGCCGTGGCGCCCGCGAAATCGATCATCGATTCGTAGATCGGGAAACCGGGGTTGGGGTAGACGACCTCGTCCCCGCTCTCGGCCAGGGCCAGGATGACGTAGAACATGATCGGCTTGGCACCGGGGGTCACCACCACGTTTTCCGGGCTGTAAACGGTCCCGCGGGTGCCGTTGATGTACGACGCAATCGCTTTCCTGAAATCCACCATGCCGGCCGACGGAGTGTAGTGCGTAAACTCGTCGTCGATCGCTTTCTTGGCCGCTTCCCGGATATTCTCGGGCGTCTCGAAGTCAGGTTCCCTCTGCCTTCAGCCTGTTGACGACGGCCAGGACCTCAAACGCGGTTTCTGTACCGAGACGGGACATCCGTTGCGCGAATTTCATTTCAGCACCTCGAGGCTAGTCACAACACGCGAACGAGCGGGTACCTGGATGAAGCGGCAGATCTGTATGATGATAACAAACCGCATCCCGCCCGGACTGTCAACCGGGCGTCAATCAACCCGGGCGGGGCCTCAGAAGCCCCCGCCGCCGCGCCTCTCATCGCGTATACGACCGAAGGGGTCGCCCGGTTTCCATTCGATCCACCCTTCCGAGCGGGCGATCTCCAGTCCCGACAGGAGAGAGACCATCATTTCCTGGAGAACGCCGTCATAGACCCAGGTGTCGTCATACTCATCGGTGGGCTGATGATAGGTACCAGCCGTCCATTCCCGGGAATGTTCGGCACCCCACCCGGCCGGTCGACCCCGATAGGAATCGCCTGCCCCGAGGCTGGTGGCGGGAATGCCGACCTTGGCGAAGGAGAAATGGTCGCTCCTGAAAAATCCGCCCACCTCGGGCCGGGGATCCGGTTTAACTTCCATATCGAGCAGCGCGGCCGCGTTACTCACCACCTCCCACAGATCTGACCGCTCTCCACCGACCAGAACGATGTCATCTGTTTCACCCCACATGTTCATCGAGTCGAGGTTGAGCACCGAGACGATCTGTGTGTCCGGCACGGGAGGGTCAAGCGCCAGCATTCCGCTGCCGAGCAAGCCCGACTCCTCGGCCGTCACGAGCGCGAACATGAACGACCGGGGCCGCATCCGCTCCGGCAGACGGGCGAGGACACCGGCAACGTTCAGGACCGCCGCCACCCCGGAAGCGTTGTCCACCGCGCCGTTGTAGATCACATCCCCTTCTCCCTCACCCATGCCGAGGTGGTCGAGATGGGCTGAATAACAGACGTATTCTTCCGCCCGAGCGGGATCGCTCCCTTTCAGCACTCCCACGACGTTGTAGCCGGTCATCCGATCAGTCGTGTTCCGGATGGTCGTGCAACTGGTCGCCTGACCACGAGGTCTGCACGACATTCCACCCGTATCCGGCCATATCGGTGACATGCACCAGCAGGACACCCTGGGCGCCCATTTCCTCGGCGATTTCGTACTTGTAGGTCCATCGTCCGTAATAGGTCATCGCCCGGCCGGCGAAGAGATCGGGTTCGGCAGTGGTCGCCGGCGGATCGTTCACGAGCATCATGAGGATCTTGCCGTCGAGGTCCATCCCCTTGTAATCATCCCAGTCGAATTCGGGCGCTACCGAGCCGAAGCCGACGAAAACGATCTCACCGTCCACATCCACCACCGGCGCGAAGACCCCGGAATCGACCACGAACTGCGGTCCAAAGGCATAGCTCCGCTCCCCCGCGCGGGAGGCGATGCCGAGTTCCATATCGGATGAGGCCTTCTGCTTCACCAGCGGCACCGGCTGGCGGTAACTCCCGCCCGGAAAGGGGCCTTCAGCGCCGATCATACGCAGCCTGGCTTCGATGTATTCGACGGCGATCGCCTCACCCCGGCCCGACGGAGCACGTCCTTCCAGCAGGTCGTGGGAGAGGAACCTGATGTCGGCATCCATCGCCCTCATGTCGAACATCCCCGCCAGTCGCTCGGGCAGGGCCTGTCGCTGAGCCTGCTCATCGCCACGTTCCTGCTGTCGGCTCCCTTGCTGCCGGGCTTCCACAGGCATCACGGTCCCGATCACAAGCAGGGTCATCACCGTGATCGCGGCTGATCTGAGCATGAATCCGTTTTTCATTACGATGTTCATCCTTCCGTTTCTTCGTGCCCTGTCACGCAACAACCGTCGCATTCGAGCAGCGCCGTATCTCGACCGGCTGTGTTGCGTCTCCGGTCTGGTCAGCGATGAGAGACATCATCTCATCGACATCCGATGCGGGCCTGTTACAAGAGTAGTCTCTGCAGACGTAAGCAACAGCCCTTTCATCATCACCCGTCTGAGCGCGCGTGTAAGGCGCGAAATCAATGATCGCGGGATCTTCATCCCCGGTCGGTCGGAAGAGCGTGACCGTGTTGGGCAGGTACTCCGTGGAGAGCCTCTCCAGCATCAGTCGCGTGTCTTCGCTGTCATTCCGCCCGGCGATCACGACCTCGGTGGACGGTCCGATGAGGAAATCGAGCGCGCAGAGCAGGCCGGTGAATCCGGCCGGTGCCCGACCGACCTGTCCCCCGAACGACTCCATGATCCCCGCAGCGATCTCTTCCCATCCGGTGCGGGCCGTGATCCGGCCCAGTTTCAGGAGCGCGAACGCGGCGGCGGAATTGCCCGACGGAGTCGCCCCGTCATGGATCTCCTTCTTCCGGACGATCAGTTCCTCGGCATCGGAGGCGGTGAAGAAGAATCCACCCTCATCAGGGTCAAGGAACCGTTCCACCATCTGGCCGGCGATCGTGACCGCCCGCTCCAGCCAGATCACCTCCCGGGTCGAATCGTGGAGATCGATGAGACCCTGCAGGTAGAAAGCGTGATCGTCGAGGTGCGCGGTCAGACCCGCGTTGCCCCGCCGCCAGCGCTTCAGCAGCCTTCCCTCGTCGTCCCTCAGCCCCTCCCAGACGAAGCGGGCAGCCCGTTCCGCGGCCCGCGTATAACCGGGATCCCCGAGGATCCTCCCGCCACGGGCCAGGGCGGAGATCATCAGTCCGTTCCAGTCGGTCAGGACCTTGTCATCCCTCAGGGGACGGATCCGTTCCTCCCGGACATCGAAGAGCTGACGGCGGCAGGTCTTCAGCCTCTCATCCAGGTCTTCCGGGGTGAGATCCGATTCAGCCGCCACGGTCTCATCGGGAAGCCGGCGATAGGGGATGTTTTGGCCGGTGAGGCCGCCACTGGCTTCATCCCGGTAATTGCCCTCCTCCTCCAGGGTGTACGCCAGTCCGAAGAGGTCGGCGTCCGGACCGAGGATCGAGGTCACCTCCTCACCGGTCCAGAGATAGAATCTCCCCTCTTCCCCCTCACTGTCGGCGTCCTCAGCCGAATAGAAACCGCCCTGTTCGTCGGTAAGGTCCCGCATGACGTAGGTGAAAATGTCCCGCGCGATGTCGGCGAACACCGGGCGCCGGGTGACCGCTTCGGCGATCAGGGCCTGATCGTAGAGCATCTTCTCGAAATGGGGCACGAGCCAGATCGGATCGGTGGAGTAGCGGTGGAAACCGCCGCCGATATGATCGTGGATACCGCCGCGATACATCTTCTCCAGCGTGAGTTCCACCATCTCCAGGGCATGAGGCTCCTCGAAGCGCTTCCAGTAGCGCAGGAGGAAGCGCAGGTTGTGCGGTGAGGGGAACTTCGGCTCCTGCCCGAAGCCTCCGGCAGCGGGATCGAAACTGCGGGCCAGGGCCCGGTACGCTTCGTGAAGGATCTCGACGTCCAGTTCCCGCGCGGGCCACGAACCCGCGTTCCCGCTCAACCAGCGGGTGATCTCTTCGGCCGAACTGACGACCTCCTCCCGTTGATCGTGCCAGGCCTCCATCAACCGGGGCAGCAGGTCCCTCATGCCCGGTCGGCCATAGCCACTCTCCTTCGGGAAATAGGTACCCGCGAAAAAGGGTTTCCGGTCGGGCGTCATCACGACCGTCATCGGCCAGCCGCCGCTGCCGGTCAGTCCCTGGGTCACGGCCATGTAGACATGATCGAGATCGGGGCGTTCCTCCCGGTCCACCTTGATCGCCACAAAGTTGTCATTGATGAGCGCGGCGATCTCCTCGTCCTCGAACGACTCATGCTCCATCACGTGGCACCAGTGACAGGTGGCGTATCCGATGGAGAGGAAAACCGGTTTCTCTTCCATGGCCGCCCGTTCGAACGCTTCCTCACTCCAGGGGTACCAGTCGACGGGATTCCGGGCATGCTGCAGGAGGTAGGGGCTCTCCTCGAAGATCAGGCGGTTGAATCCGGCCCCTCCATCAGGAGGCAGGTCCGCGATCTCGTCGGGAGTCAGGGCAAAAACATCCTTCATGGGCGTCTCTTCCGTGGAACTGTCAGCAGGGATCATGAGATCACGGGATCAGCATAGTGTCCGGTCGGATGGTGAGTGGAGCAGGAACGGGGATTGTTTCACACTCCCGGCGGGACCACCTCGTACCGATAGACGGCGGCGTCACCCTCGGGGTTGAGGATGTAGAGTCCGGCCGGGCCCCAGTCGAGTCCGGCCTGAGGGAAATCGATCCCGAGAGGATGGCGGGCAAGCCAGCGGCCCGTGGAATCGAAGAGATCGACCGCCCATTCCTGCGGTATCTCATCCTCCTCTTCGACACCCTCCCGCCGGTCGGTCTGGGTGACGGCGATGAGCGCCGCCCAGTACCTGCCGTCGGGTGAGACGGCGAAACCGGTACTCTGGATATCGAACTCGAAGAACATGCTGAAACTCATCGTGCCGTCATCGTGCGCGGTCTGCCGGGTCTCTTCCACTGGTTCGACCGGCACGTAGGGCAGATTCCGGTGCACCACCCGCGCCAGAATACCATCAGGCGTGTAGACCTCGATCCGGTCCTTGCCCATGTAGTTCATAACCATAGAGTCGCCCGGAGTGAAGGCGGGGTAGACCTTGTTCATCCAGGAACTGAGCATGAAGCCTTCGTACTCCTCGACCAGCCCGAAACCGCCGACCCGTTCGCCGGCATCGTCGAGGATGTCGATAAGCGTGGATTCCTCCTTCGAGTCCTCCACACCCATCATGATCGAGATGGTCATCCCCCGCGACTGGTCATGGATGTGAACCCGACCCGAACGGTCGACCCGGATCTGGCCGAGGCCGCGCTGAAGCGTCTCCGAATCGAGGAAACGGCCGTCGGTGGTGAACCGCGAGAGCCGGCGATTGCCGCTGTCGGCGATGAGGATGACCTCACCGGGCAGCAGGGCGAGAGCCACCGGCGCGGAGAATTCACCCGGCCCCTCCCCCTCGCGACCGAACGAACCGAGATACGATCCCTCCCGGTCGAACCGGAGTACCCGCATGTCCTTCGCATCGAGCACGTAACGGGTGCCGTCACGACCGGTGATCAGCCCGATCGGCTGTGAGAAGAGCGCCTCGATATCACTGCCATCCGCTCCCAGTACTTCCTTCTCCACCAGCGGTTGGTGATCCGCCCCCCAGAGTGGTATCTCCGGGTTGTAGAGGTGGGTTACTCCATCCTCAAGAGCGATCGATCCCGCCCAATCCCCGTCCGATCCGCCGCCACAGGCGGTCAGGAAGGGGGAGATGAGCAGCGGGAGGAGGAAGAGATGGAGACGGAAACGGAGAAGGATTGGAGAGGTATTCCCCGGGGAGGATCGCGGGATGAGGCGGTTCACGGACATCGAGTCGGGCTCCTCTGCAGTATCAATGGCAGTGTCAATCCCGCACGAGGAGCGTGACGCATTCGATATGCGGAGTGTGCGGGAACATATCGATAGGTTGAACGAGCTCTATCCGGTAATTGTTCTCGCAAATTTCCTTCAGATCGGCGGCGAGGGTGGTCGGATTGCAGGAAACGTAAACGATCCGGTCGGCCCCGAGGGTCGGGATGACCGTTCGGAGATCGGGATGGAGCCCCGCCCGCGGCGGATCGAGTACGATGACATCAGGATCACCGTACACCGGACCTTCCCGGAGCAGGGCGGTCGCGTCCCCTTCGACGAAACGGGCGTTCCCGATCCCGTTCAGTTTCGCGTTGACGGTGGCGTCGATGACCGCCGGGGCTACCCGCTCGATCCCGACCACCTCACCGGCCCGCGACGCCATCAGCAGGGCGATGGTACCGGTGCCGCAGAAGACGTCGTAGACGCGTTCGCTCCCGGTGAGCCCGGCGAATCCCACCGCGGTCTCATAGAGCAGTTCACACCCGCCGGTGTTGGTCTGGAAGAACGCCCGGGGGGAGATCCGAAAGGTGAGCCCTCCCACCTGTTCCTCGATATACCCCGGTCCGACGAGGACCCGTTCCTTCTCACCGGTGGCGATATTGGCTTTCGCCCGCGAGATGGTATGGGTGATGGTCGTGATATCGGGAAAGGCGGCCTTGAGCTGACCGGCGAGCGTTTCGACCTCACCCGATCCATCCGGTTCCGCGCTGGTGATGATATCCACCAGCCACTGGCCGGTCCGCACCCCTTCACGGACGGTAAGGAACCGCCAGAATCCGGTATGTCCTCTGGTGTTGTACGGTTTCATCCGGTTGCGTGAGACGATCTCCTGCACCTCCCGCATGATCTCCATCGAGAGGGGCGCGGGAAGATGGCACTCGGCCAGATGGAGGGTACGGTACCACTGCCCCCGGGGGTGCAGCCCGAGCCCGAAATCCCGGTCGGGGACCGATTCGGGATCCTGCATCTCCGCGGGAGTGAGCCAGCGGGCGTGACCGAAGGAGTACTCCATCTTGTTCCGATAACCGTAGATCCGGGGACTGGGCCGGACCGGTTCCGTCTCGAGATCCCGGAATCCTCCGAGTCTCCTCAACGCCTCCCTGACCTGGTCACCCTTCTCACGGAGCTGGGCCTCGTAATTCAGATGCTGCAGCCGACATCCACCGCAGATCCCGAAATGGACACAGCGCGGTTCATCCTCATCGGGGCTGTTCCTGAGGACCTCCACCAGACGCGCCTCGGCGTATCGTTTCTTCACCTTGTGGATCAGGGCCGAGACCTGCTGTCCCGGCAGTGCATCATCCACGAAGACCGTCATGCCTTCATCGGTCCGGCCGACGCCCCGACCGCCAAACGCCAGGCTCCCGATCTCGAGTTCGATGACCTCTTTTTTCTTCAGAGCACTCATACCGGGAAGGGAAGCACGCTCGCCCTCGTCCGGCAATACAGAAAGGAATGAAAAAAACAGTGGCCGTATTCGAACCAACCGGCCGGAGGCTCGTTGGAGTATCTTGACGACGTCGACGAATCTGCCCGGATCGATCGGGCAGAGAACCATCCCCAGCTGTGAGGATATCCGCACAATGCCCCGAAGAACCGATTCCCCTGTCCATGGTCTGTCAATAATCGCGCTGGTCTTCTTCCTCTTCACCCTTATCGGAACCGGCCTGGCCACGGCGCAGGAGGTGCCGGTGATCGAGAACGGGTCCCGTGGTTCCATGAGAAACGGTCCTGAACTGACCGAAGAGACGGTCGTCGGAGTCGACGGCCCCGAGGAGGCGATGTTCTTCCGGCCGATGAACGCCTTCTTCGATTCCGAGGGGAATCTCTATATCGCTGACGCAGGTCAGCACGCCATCCTGGTCTTTGACCGGAACGGTGGATTCCTCCGGAAGATCGGTCAGGAGGGAGAGGGCCCGGGAGAACTCAAGATGCCGGCCACGAGCGTCATCAACCGGGAGGGTGAACTCGAGGTTGAGGATCCCGCCAACGGTCGCCGCTCCTTTTTCACCCTTGAGGGCGAATTCCTGCGCAGCGAACCGATGGGGCCGAACTTCTCAGGCGGAAATCCGACCATGATGGAGGACGGGGAATACGCCAGGCCTGCCACGGGGGCAGTCATCATGCGGTCGGGCCCGGGGGGCGGAGGTATGGAGGTGGAAAAACCGCCCTCCCTGCTGAAGATCTACGGCGCTGACGGTGAGGTCCGGCTGGAGGTGGGCGAGCAGAAGACCCATGAGAATCAGGTTCTCGGATTCCTCATCAACGGCACCTCGATCGCGTACGCAGCCGGCCATCACATGATCGTGGCCTTCAACCTTCTCAATGAGATCCATGTCTATAACACCGCTACCGGTGCCCTGGAGCGGATCATAAAGCGGCGTCTGGCCTTCTCCCCAAAGGAGCCGGACATGTCGATGCAGCGTGAGAGTTTTACTGATCCGAATACCGGTGAGCAACAGCTCACCATGCAGATACGACCGGACGTCGATCCGATCACCAACGGTGTCGCCGTCGATCCCGAGGGGAGGATCTGGACCCTGACCAGACTCACTACCCAGGACGAGGCCGACGACAGGGAGACCGAGGGGGAGTACGAGGGACTGGTCAGGATCGAGATATTCTCCCTGGAGGGCGAACTCCTGGTGACCGTTCCGCTCGATATCCCCGCCGGCATGATCCGGTTCGATCCCTCGGGAGACCTCTGGCTGGTCGACACCATGGCAACCATGGCCGCCTACCGGTATTCGGTGGAGTGGTAAGTTGAGAGTGAACTCGATCCCGGATGCCATAACCTGATTGACCGGTGTGTCCCCGACCGGCTTTGATGCCGGTTATGGAACCTTCAGTCACCCGTGACGACTCGGGTGTGATCCGGGTCGAATTCATCTCCGACGGTCGTCGACCGTCTCTGCTGGGATCCGCTGTCTTCGAGGCACTGAGAAGCCTCACCGACGAGGCAATGGCTGATCCTCCGGAAGGGATCATCATCTCCGGACCGGAAGGTGGTGATTTCTCGGCCGGGGTCGATCTCGATGACATGGCAGAGGTCGGATCGAAGGGTGAGGCCTTCGAGATGACCCGGGAGATCCAGCTGCTCTTCCAGCGGATTGCCGACCTGCCCTGCCCGGTTATCGCGGCCATCGAAGGCAGGTGCATCGGCGGTGGCACTGAACTGGCCCTGGCCTGCAACGCCCGGATCGCCGCCGACACGCCCTCCACCAGCCTCACTTTGCCTGAGATCCTGCTGGGCATCATCCCCGGCCTGGGCGGCAGCCAGCGCCTGCCCCGTCTCGTGGGACAACAGCAGGCCCTGAACATGATCCTCACCAGCCGACCGGTGCCGGCCCGCCAGGCCTTCGAACAGGGCCTGGTCGATCGCCTGGTCGAACCTGACCTTCTCCGGGAGGAAGCTCTCCGGATGATCCTCGATCTGAGGGAGGGCCGATCCGCCCGTCTCTCCCGACTGCCGCGACGGAACCTGACCGACTGGATGCTGGAGCGAACCCGGCGGGGACGGAAGATGGTCCGGGAGCGCTATCTCAGGGTCGTGAGGCGCCGGACCGGCGGCAATCTCCCCGCTCCCGAACTGGCGATCGAGGCGGTGGGACTGGCCGCCGACGGGCTGCCGCTCCTGGAGGGACTGGAACGTGAAGCGGATATGGTTGCCGGATTGATGGCCGGCGAGGTTCATCCGCACCTGGTCCGTCTGCTGCGCTGTCGACAGGCGATGCGGCGCCCGCGCGGGACTCGCTCCGGAGAGGGCACACCGGTCGACCTGACCGCGGACCTCACTCTTCCCGATGAGCTGAAATCCTCCCTCAGGAACCTGCTCAAAGCCCCCACTCCGGTGGAACCGTCCACACTGACCCTGGATGTTCCCCCGCTCACACTTCCCGGCGGATACGGTCTCCTGCGGCGGCTTCCAACCATCGTGCCGCCGGCCACGTTCGAGGTGGTCTGGATAGAGTCGGAGATGACTGACGAACCGGCTCCTGATCTATTCCAGGATATTTCCCGACGCCTGGTCTCAGAGGCCGGGGGCAATCCGGTCTACTGCCGCGCCTCGGCTCCCTCTCCCGGTCTGAGTCTCCTGAGGGTCTATCTGGCGGAAGGCGAACGGCTGGCGGCAGCAGGGTGGGATCGGGAAGAGATCGACGAGATCCTCGAAGAATGGGGCATGGCGCGGGGCCCGATCGCGCTCTCCCGGCAACTGGGAGAGGCATGGGACCCGGCCCGATCCCTGCCCTTATCGGATCGGGCTCCAGTCGAGACCGGCACCACCGGCCCGCAAACGTCGGAACGACTCATCGACGAAGTGGTGGCCGCGCTCATCCTGGAGATGAGCAGGATGTGGCGGGTGGTCGATGAACCGGTGGCAGAGGGCTGGCAGATCCTCGATGTTTTCGTCCTGGGGGGGCCTGCTTTCCGGGGCGGGATCATCGGCGCGGCGCGCCGTTTCGGCTCCGATCATCTCAGGGCCGCTCTCCTCGATCTGCGGCAGAGGTACGGTGACCGGTACCCGACCGATTTCCCGACTGATTCCGGTCCTTTCCTATCGGTTCCCGGCGCATGAAGTATCTTGTCTGAGCCCCGCTGATTCACCATTTTCAGAGGGCCCACTCCTTAATACTTCCTCGGAGGACCCGCAATGAGTTCCGCACCGAACGTGGTCACAATCGAAGGCAACGAAGCCGCGGCCCGCGTGGCTTACAAGGTCAGCGAAGTCATCGCCATCTACCCCATCACGCCCTCCTCGGGCATGGGTGAAATGGCCGATGCCTGGGCCGCTGATGACCTCCCGAACATTTGGGGAACGGTTCCCCTGGTCGTGGAGATGCAGAGTGAAGGCGGCGCCGCCGGCGCCGTGCACGGATCGTTGCAGACGGGAGCACTCACCACGACGTTCACGGCCTCGCAGGGGCTCCTGCTCATGCTGCCCAACATGTTCAAGATCGCCGGGGAACTCACCTCGGCCGTCTTCCATGTTTCCGCCCGTTCGGTGTCGGCCCAGGCGCTGTCGATCTTCGGGGATCACTCCGACGTGATGGCCGCCCGCTCCACCGGGTGGGGACTCCTCGCTTCGGCCAGCATCCAGGAGATCCACGACATGGCGCTGATCGCCTCGGCCGCCACCCTGGAGGCACGGATACCCTTCATCCACTTCTTCGACGGCTTCCGATCGAGCCATGAGGTCATGAAGATCGAAGAGATCTCTGAAGAGATCATCAGGGGGATGATCGACAGCGAGTTCGTCCGGGCCCACAAGGACCGCGCTCTGAGTCCCGAGCATCCGGTCCTCCGGGGGACCGCCCAGAACCCCGATGTCTTCTTCCAGGCCCGGGAAACGGTCAACCCGTACTACGCCGCCTGCCCCGGGATCGTGCAGAAGGCGATGGACCGGTTCGCGGAACTCACCGGTCGGTCCTACCATCTCTTCGATTACGTCGGTCCCGCCGACGCCGAGCGGGTGATCGTGCTGATGGCCAGCGGCGCCGAGACCGTTGAGGAGACGGTCAACTACCTGAACGGGACCATGGATGAGAATGTCGGGGTCCTGAAGGTCCGCTGTTACCGGCCCTTCTCGATGGAGCACTTCGTGAAGGCGCTGCCGGCGACCGTGAAGAAGATCGCTGTCCTCGACCGCACCAAGGAGCCGGGCAGCCTCGGCGAACCTCTCTACCAGGATGTTGTCACTGCTGTTGTCCAGGGGCTTTCGACCGGGACCACTCCCTTCACGGAAATGCCGGTGATCACCGGCGGCCGTTACGGTCTCTCCTCGAAGGAATTCACCCCCGCCATGGTGAAGGGGATCTATGACGAGTTGAAGAAGGACACGCCGAAGAACAACTTCACGGTCGGTATCCACGACGACCTCTCCGGCAGCAACCTCGAATGGGATCCCGCCTTTTCGACCGAGCCCGATGAGGTCTTCCGCGGTCTCTTCTACGGCCTCGGAGCCGACGGAACGGTCGGCGCCAACAAGAACTCGATCAAGATCATCGGTGAGGAGACCGAGAACTTCGCCCAGGGCTACTTCGTCTACGACTCGAAGAAGGCCGGTTCCACGACCGTCAGCCATCTCCGCTTCGGCAAGAACCCGATCCACTCAACCTATCTGATCGACAAGGCCAATTTCATCGCCATCCATCAGGAACAGTTCTTCGAGAAGTTCGAGCCGCTCGCCAAAGCGGTCCCGGGCGCGACGCTCCTGATCAACAGCACCACTCCCACCGACCAGATCTGGGACAGTCTCCCCCGCACGACCCAGGAGCAGATCATCGAGAAGGGGATCGCCGTCTGGGCGATCGACGGCTACAAGGTAGCCCGGGAGAACAACATGGGCGCCCGGGTCAATACCATCATGCAGACCTGCTTCTTCGCCATCTCCGGGATCCTTCCCAGGGAGGAAGCGATCCAGAAGATCAAGGACACCATCAAGAAGACCTATGGCATGAAGGGTGAAGCGGTCGTGAAACAGAACTACGCCGCGGTCGACGACACCCTCGAGAACCTGCACCAGGTCGAGATCGGCGACACGGTCACCTCCACCAGGGAACGGAAGCCGATCGTTCCCGATCACGCTCCGGAGTTCGTGAAGAACGTGACCGCCGAGATCATTGCCGGACGGGGCGACGACCTGCCCACGAGCCTCCTTCCGGCCGACGGCACTTACCCTCTCTCGACCACGAAGTGGGAGAAGCGGAACATCGCCCAGGAGGTGCCGGTCTGGGATACCGAGCTCTGCATCCAGTGCAACAAGTGCGTGATGCTCTGCCCGCACGCCACCATCAGGGCCAAGGTCTTCGACCCGAAGTACCTTGAGGGAGCTCCCGAATCGTTCAAGTCGACCGAGGTCAAGGGCCGCGGCTTCCCGGAGGGCTGGCTCTACACTCTCCAGAACGCGGCTGAAGACTGCACCGGTTGCGGTGTCTGTGTCGACATCTGCCCCGCCAAGAACAAGGCCGAGCCGAAGTTCAAGGCCGTGAACATGGAACCGCAGCAGCCGATCCGGGAGGCGGAGATCGCCAACTGGAACCACTTCCTGGACATCCCCGACTACGACCGGACGGCTCTGAAGACCCACCTGGTGAAGGAGAGCCAGCTCCTCGAGCCTCTCTTTGAATTCTCCGGCGCCTGCGCCGGCTGCGGCGAGACCCCTTATGTGAAGCTGCTCACCCAGCTCTTCGGGGACCGCTCCATCATCGCCAACGCTACCGGGTGCTCCAGCATCTGGGGCGGCAACCTGCCGACGACTCCGTACGCGATGAACCGGGAAGGTCGCGGGCCGGCCTGGTCGAACAGCCTCTTCGAGGACAACGCCGAATTCGGTTTCGGGATGCGTCTGGCAACCGACAAACAGAACGAATACGCCCGTGAACTCGTGAGCGACCTGGCGGGTGAACTCGGCCAGGAACTGGCGGACGGACTCCTGAATGCCAACCAGTCGGACGAGGCCGGTATCAACGACCAGCGTCAGCGGATCGCGAAGCTCCGTGAGGTTCTCGGGGGATCGAGCGATCCAAAGGCCGGCGAGCTGCTCGTCGTGGCCGATTATCTCGTTCAGCGCAGCATCTGGATCGTGGGCGGAGACGGATGGGCCTACGATATCGGATATGGCGGTCTCGACCACGTACTTGCCTCGGGACGCAACGTGAACGTGCTCGTCCTCGACACCGAAGTCTATTCGAACACCGGTGGGCAGGCTTCCAAGTCGACCCCGAGAGGTGCCGTGGCCAAGTTCGCCGCCGCCGGCAAACCGCTGCCGAAGAAGGACCTCGGCATGATCACGATGACGTACGGGAATATCTATGTGGCGCAGGTCGCCATGGGCGCGAACGATAGTCAGTGCCTGAAAGCGTTCCTCGAGGCAGACGCCTACCCCGGTCCTTCACTCATCATCGCCTACAGCCACTGCATCGCCCATGGGGTGGACATGACTACCGGGATGACGCATCAGAACGATGCGGTCAACTCCGGACACTGGCCTCTCTACCGGTTTGATCCGAACCTGACCGAACAGGGCAGGAATCCCCTCCAGCTGGACTCCAAGGCGCCCTCGATCCCGTTCGAGGAGTACGCCTACAAGGAGACGCGGTTCAAGATGCTCACCAAGTCGAAGCCGGAACGGGCCAAGATGCTCCTGGAGCAGGCCCAGGACGACGTCAACCGGAAGTGGGCGCAGTACGAAAAACTAGCCGCTGAAACCGATACGAAGGAAGAGGACTGAATCAGCCGAGAGCCGCTGATTCCCGACTGCAAATGTAAGGGAGAACCAAGATGGATCTGAAGACCTCCTACATGGGACTGGACCTGAGCAGCCCACTCGTTCCCGGCGCGTCGCCCCTCACGGGTGATGTTGACAGCTGCAAGCAGCTGGAGGACGTCGGCGCGGCTGCGCTCGTTCTGCCTTCTCTCTTCCAGGAACAGATCATGCACGAGAGCGAGGAGTACTCCCGGCGCATGACCGAAGGGACCGAATCGTTCTCGGAGGCCCTGACCTACTTCCCAAATTTCGACGAGGGTTTCATCGGACCGGAATCGTACCTGGAGCACATCCGGAAGGTGAAGGAAGCAGTCGACATCCCGGTGATCGCGAGTCTGAACGGGATCACCACCGGCGGGTGGGTCGATTACTCATGCCTGATGATCGAAGCCGGGGCCGACGCCCTCGAGCTGAATATCTACTTCCTCCCCACCGACACGAATATGACCAGCGGCGCGGTCGAAAAGCTCTACTCGAGCATCCTGCTCGAGACGAAACTGGCCATCAAGGCGCCGATCGCGGTGAAGATCAGCCCCTACTTCAGCGCCCTGGCCAACATGGTCAAACAGCTCGACGACGATGGCGCTGACGGAGTGGTCCTCTTCAACCGGTTCTACCAGCCCGACATCGACCTGGAGAACCTCGAGGTCGTCCCCAATCTGGTGATGAGCACCCCCTTCGCGAACCGCACGAGCCTGCGCTGGATCGCCGTCCTCTTCGGCCACATCGACGCCAGCCTCGCCGCTTCGCAGGGTATCCACACCCACGAAGACGTCCTCAAGATGGTGATGGCCGGGGCCGATATCACCCAGGTCACCGCCTGCCTGCTGAAGAACGGCATCCCCTGGCTGGGGACGATGCTGGCCGACCTGACGAAGTGGATGGAGGAGAAGGAGTACGAGTCGATCGAACAGATGAAAGGGAGCCTGAGCCAGAAGTCGGTGGCCGATCCCGGAACGGGCCAACTACATGAAGGTCCTCCACTCCTGGTAGCAAGGCTCTTCTCAGGCCCTGCCTGAGAGCAGTAGAAGGCCCCGATTCTGATATGAGTCGGGGCCTTTTTCTTTCGGGGAATCTTTTGCCTCTATGCAACCTGCTCCGCTACACTCTCCAGATTATGGAAGGCCAGACACTGGGACATTACACGATCCGGGAAAAACTCGGTGGTGGCGGGATGGGAGAAGTCTGGCTCGCCGAGGATATCAATCTCGATCGCCCCGCAGCCCTCAAACTGCTTCCCTACCATGCTACCCAGAACGAGGCGGACAAGGCCCGGTTCATCCAGGAAGCAAAGGCGGCGGCTCGTCTGATACATCCTAACATTGCCCAGGTGTATGAGATCGGTGAGGACGCCGGACGCCTCTATATCGCAATGGAGTTTATTGATGGCGGATCTCTGCGGGATCGTCTGGATGATGTCCAGGGTCGATGCCTTCCGCTCGAAGATATCCTTGGCTGGATCAACCAGGCTGCTGACGGTCTGGCGGAAGCCCACCGGAACGGCGTCATCCACCGGGATATCAAACCTGACAACCTGATGATCACCCGTTCCGGACATCTCAAGATCACCGACTTCGGCCTGGCGCATCTTGAGAGCGAGACCCGTCTGACCGCCTCAGGGGCGACGCTCGGTACCGTCAATTACATGAGCCCGGAGCAGATAACAGGGCGTGAGATTGACCGCCGCTCAGATCTCTTCTCGCTTGGAGCCACCTTCTATGAACTACTGACAGGTCACCAGCCATTCCAGGGCCCCGATGCCGGCGCGATCTACTTCTCCATCCTGAACGATGAGCCTGATCCGGTGTATCGATATCGCCGGGACATTTCCCCGGCCCTGGACCAGATCATCTCCAAGCTCATGGCCAAGGATCCTTCCCTCCGCTGCCAGCACGCCGATGAAATTGCCGCTGATATCGGACGGCTGAAGATGGATTCTGTCACTCCCGGATCACGTGGATCCACATCCCGCAGGGCCTCCTTAGCGCCCAGGGAGAGGAAGCCGGCGGGTCGTAATTGGCGGGGAGGTCTGATTGGCGCCACCCTGGTCTTCGCGGTGTTCACCAGCTGGTATTTCGGATTCGGTCCCGGCCGGAGTCAGGATGGAAGCCTGCCCGACCTCGATCCCGCTGTTGCCGCGGCACTCGATTCAATTCGCCAGGAGGGAGACCGGCTGGCAACCAAGGATGAAAGGGCGTTACAGACCATTGCGGCGTACCTCGGGGAATTGTCCGGTCTGAGCCACAGGGTCGACAGTCTCCAGACCTTGCTGGCCAGTGAAAGGAGTACAGGAGATCAACAGCTGGCGGGAGGTGATGAGTTCTCACCCGAACTCATCCAGATGCAGGCCCAATACGATAGTCTCATGGCCCTGCTGATCTCGGGGAGCAGTACAGGAATCATTCCAGCGGAACCTGTCCCGGTAAACGAAGCCGGTACTATCCAGGTGGTCTCACCTATCCCGGAATCGTATGTCACGTCGTCATCGGTACCGATCATGATCCAGATTGAGCCCCGGGGACGCGTCGCCAGACTGACCATTGCTGTCGATGATTCTATCCAGGTCTTCGGACCGACCGGTTCTGACCAGAATCAGGTCATTGAGGAGCAGATTACCCTTGGTGGCGCTGGCCGTCATCACATCCGCATAACACTGGTCAACGAATTCGGAGATCGAAGTCAAAACAGCTATGCTGTTTACCATAATCCAGCATCAGCAAGGACACTTATCGGCGTTGTTGATTTCGAAGCGAACAACCTGGACGAGGGTGAAGCAAAGGCAATTACCGAACGGTTCCGCATATGGATTGATCGACAGGAGTTGTTCGAAGTGCTCGAACGCACGCGAATGGAGGAGATACTCCATGAACTGGGATTCCAGATAGAGGGAGCATGCAACACCGACGAGGTACTCGTTCAAGCTGGTCAAATCCTCGGTGCTCAATACATGGCAGGCGGGAGCATTTCTAAGATCGGGAGCCTTTACAGTCTTCAGGTGCGTCTAGTTGAAATCGCCACCGCTCGAGTTGTCTCAGAAGCTTTCAGAGACGTCGATGGGATATCAGTAGTATTAACGGATGCAACCCGGGAAACAGCCTCAGATCTCACCGATGCTACTCTGAAATCTGAAACATGGCAGAGAATCGAAACAACATCTCTTAGCTCACAGCCACTATCCATTGGAGTGCTAGATCTTGATCCCGTTGGAGTGTCTGACTCAGAATCAAGGGCCATCACTCAACGGTTACGATATTACCTGGGGCAGGACGACGCGTTTGAAATAATCGAGCGGAATCAGATGGAGTCGATTCTGAACGAAATCGGGTTTCAGTCATCCGGGGCAGCTAATTCCGATGAAAGCGTCGTGCAGGTCGGGCAGATACTTGGAGTCTCCAGAATGGTAGCTGGAAGCATAACCAGGGTGGGGACGATCTACTCAATTCAGATACGGATAATGGAACCCGCCTCATCAAGGATCGAGCATACCGCCATTGCCGATGCTGAGGGGATTGAGGCTGTTTTACAGATCGCCACCAGGAAGATCGCTGAAGAACTTGCAGACTACTATCGATAGCATTCCACGAGATAGATCATGAAGAACGTCAACCTGCTCTTGATCACATCAGGGCTGCTCCTGCTCGCTGCCTGCGCCTCAAGCAGTAGGTTCGTCGGTCAGCCACCTGGATGATCAGGGATACCTGAAACCTTCCGCCACCGGCACCATACGATAGACCTTCATGAGATTCGCTCCGGTCTCGGGATCCTGTGAGATACCCATGAAGTATCCATCCGCGACCGAGACCGGCGTGAGATAGACCTGCTGGGAGATCTCGCTGATGACCTGCGGAGTACGGGTGATTCCAAGGTACCCCCCCTCACGGTCGAGCAGGTGGTACGTCTGCCCCTCGGGAAGCAGGAGATCGAAGTAGATAGGATCGGAGGTGCGCAGCCACAGGTAACCGGCGTCATCGATATGGATGTAAGTCCAGCAGGCTTTCCTGTCGGGCAGGAGAGCCGGATCCCCGTAAACCCTGATTTCGCCGGCTCGTTCAGGGAACCGCTCACGCCTCTCCGACCAGAGACGGTCGTACCTCTCCCGGTCCGCATCGGTCAGAGTGTTATTGAGACACGGTATCCGTATCCGGCGCGTTGGATCGCCCCGGTCATCGTACCAGGTGAGAACCGGTTCGTGTCCGGAGCTCACCAGTGTACCCAGGTCAGAGTGATAGGCAGCAGACGGGACACAGCCGTAGGGAATGTATACCGGCCGGGTTCGGTCGGACCCGGGAATCGAGCGTCTCACGTTCTCAATACGAAGGGGAGTCTCAATCGTCGCCAGGATATCCCCAGCTCCATTCCACATCCGGCACTTCACCCAGGTTGAATCCGGAACGAACGCGAATGGCTGAATGCCCACCAATCCACCCGTTCCGGTATGGAAAAGACCTCTCAGATTGTACTCGAAGTCGAGCGGTTTCCGGACGGTATCGATCAGCTCTCCGCCGCTGGTGAAGCGGGTCGTGCGGGCGTTGGTGTAATCCCAGATGGAGACGACACCCTTCCTGACATACTGCAGGGCCGGACTTCTGAACTCTCCCGGTCCATCACCCTTCCGGCCATAGGTGTGGAGGTACCGACCCTCGGGATCGAACACTGCGATCCGTCCCTGGGTTGGATCGAGGACATGGTACCGCCCCGCTTCATCCCGGTTGAAGACCACTGGCCGGGAGAGGAGGGACTCTACATTTGCGGGATCTTCCTGAAGGGTCAGGATGTGCTCATATCGGAACAGCTCTCCCTCGAACCGCGGTCCTCCTTCAGTCACCGCGGTCGGGATCCCCGCCTCTTCGATGATCGAGAACCGGTGTCCGCCTGAGACATTCTCTGTCGAGCAGGCGGGGAGCAGGAGGAGGGCGGCACATGAAGCTGACAGCGATGAACGGGCAAGGGACATGATGATCCTCGGTTGTATTTCTCATCGGGGGGATGATGAATACACCAGGGGGGGGGTGAATCGATTATAGAAACATCCGGATCGGTATTCAAACCTCTCTATATTTATTAGACTGAAGATGAGTCACAGAGGCAGGGAAGAGGAGTCAAAGAGGGGTTATGAGGTGATCGTGATGCGCGCGATGGTTCTGCACGAGCAGGCTCCGGTAGAGACAGCACCGCTCAGGCTGGAAGAGGTCGAGCTCCCCGACCCGGGCGAGGGTGAGATCAGGATCACGATCGAGGCGTGCGGCCTCTGCCATACCGACCTGCATACCATCGAGGGTGATTTCGAACTGCGGAAGCGACCGATCATCCCCGGACACCAGGTGGTCGGGAGGGTCGAAGCGCTCGGCGCGGGTGTCACCCGGTTCACGATCGGCGACCGGGCCGGTATCGCCTGGCTGTACGGGACGTGCGGAACCTGCCGGTTCTGCCGAAGCGGGCGTGAGAACCTCTGCCGGGAGGGTCGTTTCACCGGTTGGGATGTGGATGGAGGATACGCCGAATCGATCGTGGTCGGGGAAGCGTGGACCTATCCGATTCCTGAGGGAATCGGGTCTGTGGAGGCGACCCCGCTCCTCTGCGGCGGGATCGTGGGATACCGCGCTCTCAGGCATACGGAGCCCGGGGCGGGGAAGCGGATCGGTTTGTACGGTTTCGGCAACTCGGCCCACGTGACCATCCAGATCGCCCGACACCTGGGCTGCGAGGTTGCTGTCTTTACCCGCGATCCCGATCACCAGCGTCACGCGGAGGAACTGGGAGCGGTCTGGGTGGGCAGGGTGCCGGAAGAACCCCCCTTCCCTCTCGATGCGGCGATCATGTTCGCCCCGGCCGGTCAGCTCGTGCCGCCGGCCCTGAGGATGCTCGATCGCGGCGGCATCCTCGTCCTGGGCGGCATCTTCATGACACCGATCCCCGAGATGGAGTACCTGCCCCATCTCTGGGATGAAAAGGTCATCAGGAGCGTGGCAAACGCCACCAGGAAAGATGGTCGGGAACTGCTGGAGTACGCCGCGATGATCCCGATCAGGACCGAGACCTCACCCTTCCCCCTCGAAGAGGCGAACGAGGCGCTGCGGAAGATGAAATCGAGCGCGATCTCGGGAGACGCCGTTCTCGTTCCGTAAATACCTGATGTTCGTGAGGAGACAACCCTGAGGATATGATATACTGCGCCTGGTGCCTGAAGACCGGGATCAAGCATTCGGAGCCATGACCGCATGAATATATGCATGAATGACCGCATCAAGAGAACGATCATCCTCTCCCTGGCGATTGTGGTGACGATCACATTCAGCTTGTTTGCCTCACATCCACAGGCCGCGCCCCTGCAGGAATCATGGCGGCAGCCCGCCCTCGGCAACCATGGAGCAGTCACGGCCGGACATCCGCTCGCTGCCCAGGCAGGTTTTGACATCCTCAAGAACGGCGGTAACGCGGTCGACGCGGTCGTGGCCATGGCAGGTGTGCTTGCAGTCGTCAGACCCCACATGAACGGGATCGGCGGAGATACCTTCATGCTCATCTACAGTGCCGCTGACGGGCAGGTCCATGGTCTCAATGGTTCCGGGCGCGCCGGAAGCCTTGTGGATGCCGACGACCTCCGTAATCGCGGTCTCCAGCAGATGCCCGAAAGAGGTCTGAACGCCGTCACCGTGCCCGGAACGGTGAGCGCCTGGGCAGCCGCCGCGTCCCGCTTCGGTTCCCGCCGACTCTCCGCGCTCCTGCAGCCGGCGATCCTGATCGCCTTCGGCGGCTTCCCCGTCACCCCGAGACTGGCGGATGATCTGCGGTCTGCAAGTTCGGTTATCTCGCGGTCGAGCGAACTGAGCCGGGTATTCATGCCGAATGGTGCCCTTCCCGAGATCGGCGATATGCTCATCCAGTCGAACCTCGGTGAGAGTCTGCGACTGACCGCCGAGTCGAACGGCACAGCGTTCTATCAGGGTGAACTGGCCGGAACCCTGGCAGATTATTTCGCGGCTAATGGCGGGCAGATCACCCGTGAAGACCTGGCGAACCACACCGCTGACTGGGTGGAACCGCTGGTCACCTCATACCGCGGCCTCAACGTCCACGTTCTCCCCCCCAACACCCAGGGGATCGCCCTGCTGATGGGCCTGAACATGCTCGAGCAGTTCGATTTCGATCGGTTCACCTCAACCAGCCCTGAATACCTCCACCTCCTCATCGAGGCCAAGAAGCTCGCCTTTGCAGACCGTGATGAACACGTGGCCGATCCCGCCGGCTACGAGGCGCCGATCGACTCACTCATCAGCAAGATCTACGCGGGCGCGCAGGCTGAACGGATAGACCCGCAGAGAGCTGCCGTTGAGGTCAGAACCGGCCAGGCACGAAGGTTCGATGACGACACGGTCGTCTGCACGGCGACAGATATCCAGGGGAACGTGGTGGTTCTCATCCAGAGTCTTTTCAACGCCTTCGGATCAGGTGAGATGGCCGGTTCCACCGGGATCATCCTTCAGAATCGGGGAGCGCTCTTCTCTCTTGAGCCGGGCCATCCGAATGAACTTCAGGCCGGACGCCGTCCCTACCACACCCTCTGCCCCACTCTGATCATGCGTGATGGCGCTCCGGTGCTGGGCCTGGCCACACCCGGAGGCGATGGCCAGGTGCAGACGCTGATGCAGGTCATCAACAACTGGCATATCTTCGACATGAACATCCAGCAGGCCATCGAGGCTCCCAGATTCCGCTCCTACGACGGCCTGGATGTGAGTCTCGAGGATGGGGTGGGTCTCGAGACCATCAGCGCGCTCGAATCACGCGGTCACCGTCTCAGGCTGTTCTGGACCGGTCAACAGTCCGCTTTCGGTGGGGCCCAGGGCATCGTGATCCTTCGATCGGGGGCGGCTGGCGTCCTCTACATGGCGGGTGCCGATCCGAGAAGGGAAGCCATCGCGC
>JALGWK010000488.1 GCA_025774205.1 bacterium | reverse complement strand
TGAGAAGGACGCGAACGAGCAGGGCATTGCGACAGATACGTATATCCAGCAGTTCAGTGAGGTCGATCGGGCCATTCTTGATGGTGAGACCGAAGGCTTTATCAAGGTGCATACTAAAAAGGGGAAGGATACGATTGTGGGTGCCACGATCGTGGCCAGGCACGCGGGGGAGATGATCAGCGAGATCACTACGGCCATGTACGCCGGAAAGGGCCTGAAGACGCTGGCCAACGTGATCCATCCCTATCCGACCCAGGCGCTGGGACTGAAGCAGGTCGCCGGTCAGGTATACGCCGGCATGCTGACCGACCGCCGCAAACGCCTGTTGGAGAGATTTTTCGCCTTCAAGCGATGAGGATTTGTCGATGAGAAGGTATCGATGAGCGGAAGCAGGCTTATCGTCATAACGAAATATCCGGAACCGGGTCAGGTGAAAACCCGCCTGCAGGCCTCGCTCGGAGAGGAGCAGGCGGCCCGGCTGCACCGGGAGATGGTCGAGCATACCCTGGCCTCAGTATCTGCCTGGTCCGAAAAGGCCGGGGTTGACCTCGAAATCATGATCGATGGCGGGACGGCGGAGGAATTCAGAGAGTGGCTCGGAAGCGGTCCGGCCTTCATCGCCCAGGGAGAGGGTGATCTCGGGGCGCGGATGTCGAGGAGCTTCGAGGAGGGATTCAATAGACTCCTCCATCACGACCTCGTCCTGCTGCCGGCCACCGATGGCGGCTATGGCCTGATCGGACTGAGATCGAACACTCCGGAGCTGTTCACTGACATCGCCTGGGGATCCGGGGAGGTCCTGGGTGCGACGATTGAAAAAGCAAAGGGCAGCGGTTTGTCGGTCAGCATGCTGAAGCCGCTGGGGGACGTGGATACCCCGGAGGATCTCAATCTCTGGGAGAGTACTGCCAACCGGTTCATCTCAGTTGTCATTCCCACCTTCAATGAAGAAGGGAATATCCTTCCGACCCTCGAGCGGGTGGGGGATATCCCCGATGGTGAAGTGATCGTCGTGGATGGCGGGAGCAGTGACGGCACGGTAGAGGCGGCTGCAGGGTGGGGGGCCGAAGTGATACGGTCAGAACCGGGGCGGGGCAGGCAGATGGACCGGGGCGCGGCAGAGGCGGCAGGGGACATCCTCCTCTTCCTGCACGCCGACACCCTCCTGCCGGATGGTTATCACGCAATGATCCGTGAAGCGATGTCGGACCCTCTCACTGTGGGAGGTGCCTTCACCTGGAAGGTGGATGCTCCCGGTCCATTCCTCAGATGGATCGAATACACCGTCGACTGGCGGACCCGTCTGTTCAGTCTGCCGTATGGGGATCAGGCTATATTCGTGAAAGCGTCGGTCTTCAGGGAGCTGGACGGCTTTATTGCGATCCCCCTGATGGAGGATGTGGATCTGGTCCGTCGGCTCAGAAAATACGGGGATCTGGCCCGACTCGATGCCCCGGTGACCACCTCAGCCCGTCGCTATGAACGATATGGACCGTTCCGCACCACCATGCGGAATAAGGTGATCTTCTTTGGTTATTATCTCGGGATTCGACCCGAACAGCTGGCCCGGTGGTATTACCGCCGCCCTCCTGATACCGGGGCTGAATGACGGTGATTATCGGAACGCCTGATACGCAACTCTAACTGTTCCACTCTTCCCATCAGTAGCTGACCCGTTACTGATGTCGTTACCTGGTCCAACCACATTCTCCCGCTCCAGAGACGTCTGTCAGCACGTGCGGTACCGGTGAAAGGACCGATGAGTGTGTCACCGATTCTTGAATGGAATTCGCCCGCAATCCATATCGAAAATCCCTCTTCGGTTGCCCTGTAATAATCTTCGATCTGGGCTCTGAATCTGGTTCCCGTAAGTGAATATTTGCAGGAAACAAATCCGCCGTTCGGGTTGAAGTCTCAGGAATACGGGATGCGAGCGACAGGAATAAGCAGTGCGCCAAAGATCAAACGTCGCTTCATCAGTGATTCATGATTATCCAGGTTTTTGAGAGTCATTCCCCACCGGGCACCCAGTTCAAATATCGCAGTCATCGGTCTTCTGCTGACTTTGAGGTGCATTCTCAACTCACCCGAAACGAATAATTCAGAGTGTTTGTTCGATTCTTTCCAGCTGCCGGCATTCCATTTCCATTGGTCGGTTTGCCAGGAGAGTGACAGGCAGGCTATGGGCGTTATTGCGCCTTTTCCAACAGGCCACTCACCCAGACCCATTCCGGATGTAATTGAGACACTGTTTCCTTTTGATTGATCTGGTGGCCAGCGGTTTAATCCACCTGTCTGTCCAACAAATGTCTCTCCGGCATTCCAGAAATTATACGAGGTCTCGAGGAGCAATCTGGATTGCCCGGGACCATTGAAAAAGACCTGGAAGCCGAACCTGAACGCCTCA
>JALGWK010000487.1 GCA_025774205.1 bacterium | reverse complement strand
GTCGCGCCTTCGCCATCGAGCGGCACGTCGAGTACCCGCGCCGAACGCCGCACGATCCGTGACAACTCTTCCGACGGGTAGAAATCGAGGTGGGTGGTGAGACCGAAACGGGCCCGGAGGGCGCTGGTGAGCATCCCGGCCCGCGTGGTCGCGCCGACCAGCGTGAAGCGGTTCAGATTGAGCTTCACCGACCGGGCGCCGGGACCGCGATCGATCAGGATATCGAGCTGGAAGTCCTCCATGGCACCGTAGAGGTATTCCTCGACGACCGGACTGAGCCGGTGGATTTCGTCGATAAAGAGGACATCGGTCTCCTCGATGCCGGTGAGCAGGCCGGCCAGATCACCGGGACGTTCGAGGATCGGACCGGACGTCGCCCTCAGTTCCACTCCCATCTCGTTGGCGACAATATGCGCCAGGGTGGTTTTGCCGAGTCCGGGGGGACCGAACAGGAGGAGATGGTCGAGGGATTCCTTTCGCCCGACCGCCGCTTCGATAAAGAGCTTAAGAGCTTCAGACTGTCGACCGCGGGAGCCTGGCCTACGAACTGATCGAAGGTCCGCGGACGGAGTACCTCTTCCAGCTCAAGGTCTTCATCGGTGGGTCTCGGCGCTGTTATCCGGGGCTCGGGCATACAGTCAGTCCGCCCCGGCAGCCGGTGCCGGGGATCAGCGGGTAAGGGTCAGAGCGCTCTTCACGAGGCTCTCCAGTGTGGGCTCTTCCTCAGAAGCGGCGAGGGCGCGCTCGACTGCGTTCTGCGCCTCCGAAGCTGAATAGCCGAGTGACCGGAGGGCCAGGACCGCCTCATCCATGAACGGTATCCCATCGCCGGCTCCAGCGACTTCCTCGGGTACTGCTCCGCCCGTCACTTCAACCAGACTCGGCACCTTCTCCTTCAGTTCCAGAATCAGACGCTCGGCGGTCTTCCTCCCGACCCCGCGGATCGAGGTGAGGGCGACCAGGTCTCCGGTCGCCAGCGCCTTCGCGAATTCCTCGACAGAAAGCCCGGAAAGTATGCCCTGAGCCATTCTAGAGCCAACCCCTGACACCCCCCTCAGGAGTCGGAAGAGCACCCGTTCAGCCTCTGAGGAGAACCCGTAGAGATCGATCCCGTCGTCCCTGGTGACCAGTTCGGTAACAAGTCTGACCGGTTCCCCCTCTTCGGGGAGTTCGGCGTAGGTAGTCAGGCTGATGAGGCACCTGAGGCCCACCCCGCCGATTTCCACGATCGCCCCGGTAGGGTGTTTCGACGCAAGGGTTCCCTCGACGTATGAGATCATCGCGGCATCTCCCGCCGGTGAGCATGACAGATCGCGCAGGCCAGGGCGTCGGTGATGTCAGCCGGCTCGGGCACTTCCGCAAGGCCCAGGATCGAGCGCACCATGAACGCCACCCGCTCCTTGGTAGCCGCCGCCCCACCCTGCCCCAGGACCGCCTGCTTGATGGTATTGGCAGGATACTCAGCGGGAGTGACACCGCTCCGGGCGCACGCCAGCAGGATCACCCCCCGGGCATGCCCCAGGATCAGGGCCGACTTCGCATTCCGCGCCACGTACACCTCTTCGACAGCGACCTCGTCGGGTTGGAGGCGTTCGATGACCACGGTGAGTTCCTCGTGGAGCTGCAGCAGCCGGGCGGAGAGGGATTCCTTCACGGGGAGGCGGATCAGGCCGTGCTCGACCGACCGGAGATGGTTGCCCGACACACCGATGAGACCCCAGCCCGTCTGGTGGGAGCCGGGATCGACCCCCAGTATGAACGTTTCAGGTCGGGAGGGGCTCACACTCCTTCAGACGCCTCGAGGGCGTCTTCCTGAATATCGAGGTTGGTGGAGAGCCGCTGGACGTCATCCTGCTCCTCGATCGCCTCGAGCAGTCGCAGGACCTTCCCCTGCTCACCTGGATCGAGGGTGATGTAGTTCTTCGGCACCTGGTTGATACTGGCATCCCGGAAGGGTATCTCCGCCTCCTGCAGGGCATCTCTCACATCGGCGAACGATTCCACCGGGCAGGTGATGTAGAAGACCTCCTCATCCTGTTCCATATCCTCAGCGCCGGCCTCGAGGATGACCTCCATCAGACCGTCCTCCTCGACTCCTTCACTCTCGACGATGAAGGTCCCTTTGGCGTCGAACTGCCAGCTGACACTGCCGCTCTCGGCGAGACCGCCGTTGTTCTTGGAGAGGATATGTCTGATCTCCCCCACCGTCCGTCGCCGGTTGTCGGTGAGTGTCTCG
>JALGWK010000110.1 GCA_025774205.1 bacterium | reverse complement strand
CTGTCCCGAAAGTCCGGTCATCTCCACGAACTGTTCCGAGATGAAGCGGAAGTAGGGCGCGTCCTGCTGCAGTACGGAAGTCGGCGCGCTCCGCTCCCGGAAGAACTCCATGACATCTGCCATGCTCATGCCGGGGGGAAGTTCCAGGCCCTCGGGGAGGTTCACCGGCGCCGCGCGCTCCGGTCTCGATTCCGGCTGTTTGAGAAGGTTGTCATAGGGGCTGAAAGTGACGGTCATTGCCAGATTGCGATGCGTGAACGCGAAATCGGCCAGAGCCCTCGCCAGATTGCGATGCGTGAACGCGAAATCGGCCAGAGCCCTCGTCTCGATCTCCGAGACCATGTTGAGCCCGCTGTGATCCTGGAAATGGGGGTACTGATGGGGCCAGTTCCGGTTGAGATGGGTACCGCCGAGACCATCTTCGTTGTATTCACCGTCGCCGTCGTCATCCAGACCCTCGGTGTAGATGGAATAGATGCCCCGTTCCCCCCGGGTGCGATCGGCCCGCTTGAGCAGTCTCGGTTCGTCGGGATCGACCATCCATATCCCCTCAGGATCCCGGACACGCATCTGTGTCACCAGGCCATCACCATTGATGTCGTCACCCGGGTCTTCATCCGCGCTGCCGTCCCGGTCTTCGTCTTCCGGGTCTCCCTTCCAGGGGATCTCGGTCTCGGGGTTCGACCAGAAGAGTTCGGCGCCGTCGGGATTGAGACGGGGGATCACATAGAAGGTATGGGCATTGACCAGACTGGTGATCGCCTGGTCGGTACCATAGCCGTTCACGAGCTGGTCGATCAGGAAAAGGGCAGCGTTGCTGCCGATCAGATGATTCGATTCCAGGTTCGCGACCACCAGCAGAGCGGGATTCTCATCTGTGTTCCCGTTGTTCGGATTACCGATGGTCAGCAGCCACAGGTCCCTTCCGCCGGCGGTCGTGGCCAGACTTTCCAGGGTGCAGAGGTCACGATGCGCCCCGGCGATATTCTGCAGCCTTGACGAAAGATCTTCGAAATTGAGATAGGAATCGTACGATCCCGCTTGGGCACGGACCGTCCCCGATAATGGCAGGAACAGGATCCCGGTCACCAGAACCGCCAGGGCGGACTTACGGTACAGCTTCACAGCCATGTTCTCCCCCATGTTATTCGCGCGCGATGTCATGGAATACAGCACCATATCATAATCAATCACTACGGTATCAACCACACCGTCGTTTCAGGCCCGATCGGTTCTTTTCATTCCGCGTGAACTAATCCGGCCGAAGATCGTTTGACAGGTAACAGAGTGAGGAGAGTGTGAGCTGCCGACAATTGTATGGAGGCAGATCATGTACATGAGGAAACGACGTGTCCGGGCGCTCGCGCTGACTATTCTGGGTCTCGCGATCGCCTCTCCAGCCGCTTCTGGACAACAGGTCCACATCGTACCCGCGCCGGGACATGACCATCCCAACGCCATCTATCTGGCCTCGGCGAGTCTGAGTGTCGAGATACGGGGCGGGGTGGCTCATTCAACCCTGACGCAGGTCTTCGCCAACCCCAACAGCTGGCAGGCCGAGGGGATCTATCTCTTCCCCCTGCCTGAGGGCGCGGCGGTGACCGATTTCCGACTGACGATGGACGGCATTCCCGTTCGGGGTGAAGTACTCGACCGGGAAGAGGCCAGGAACATCTATCTATCTCGACATCGTACGACGGATCCGGGACCCGGCGCTGCTCGAATGGATCAACAACCGGGTATTCCAGGCCCGTATCTTCCCCTTCGAACCGGGCGGGGAACGCACCCTGACCCTCTCCTATGCCCAGATCCTTCCGAAGGAAGGGGATTTCCGGGTTTTCCGCTATCTCACCGGACAGGGCACCATGACAGCCCCGCCCGATATGATCGCTTTGCGGGAACCGGGAATAGTACCGACACTCGACCGGCAGACGGGTCAGGTCAGGAGAACCCAACCCGGGCAGGAGGGGCAACAGCGGAGGAGAAGCACCTCGTTCGTGGTCGAGGGCACCATCCGTGATGACCGACCGATCCGTTCGATCTATTCACCCACCCATGCTCTCAGCGTCGAACATCTGGAGGAAGGGTCCCGGGCGGAGTTCTCCGCCGAGGGGCGGCTCCAGAGCCGTGAGGGATTCACCCTCTATTATGGGACAGGTGAGCAACAGGAGATCGGGATGGGCATGCTGACCCATCGACCACCCGGTGAAGACGGTTATTTCCTGCTGACGATAACCCCGGGAAGTGTCAGTCGCCGGGAAGGTCTGCCGCGCGATGTCATCTTTGTTCTCGACACTTCCGGATCGATGCGGGGGGACCGCAAGCTTGAACAGGCAATCGAAGCGCTCGACTTCGGATTGAGCACTCTCGGTGGGCGCGATCGTTTCGCGCTGGTGACCTACAAGGAAGCCCGGGAATACATCAGGCAGCTCGCTGCCGAGGGTGGAACGAATATCGAAGGGGCGCTCACCGCTTCGCTCGATTTCGCTTCCGAATCGGTCGAGGAGAACGGTGACGGCTCTCACCTCACCTATGTTGTGTTCCTCACCGACGGTCTTCCCACGGTGGGCGAGACCGAACCCGATGCGCTCCTCGAGCAGGCGAGCGAGGGGCTGCCGCGATCAGTACGGCTCTTCACCTGGGGTGTCGGGTATGATGTGAATTCGTTCCTGCTCGATCGCCTGGCCACCGAACACGGGGGTCACTCAGCCTACGTCGAACCGATGGAGGACCTGGAGGTGAAGATCAGCGCCTTTTTCAGCAGGATCAGCACCCCGGTCCTGGCCGATCTGGCCATCGAAGTCGTCGGCGCCGAAACCTGGGATCTCGTTCCGGCCCGGCTCCCTGATCTCTTCGAAGGTGCCGAGATCACCGTGATGGGACGATACCGGGGCAGCGGACGGGCGGAGGTGAGACTGACCGGCCGGGCAGACGGCAGGGAACAGCGAATCCGGCATCAGGTCACCCTCCCGCGTCGCGAATCGGAGACCGCCTTCCTGGCGCCGATGTGGGCCCAGCGGAAGGTGGGTTTCCTTCTCGAACAGATCCGCCTCCACGGCGAGTCTGACGAACTGAAGGATGAGGTGGTGCACCTGGGGGAGACCTACGGGATCGTGACTCCCTTCACCGCCTACCTCGTGATCGAAGAGCACATGTACGACCTCGATGAGATGGAGCGGATGGCCGTAGCGGCTCCCTCGACAGAAGCCAGACGGATGATCCAGCGGGATGTGGCGTCGGCGCGGATGGCGAATGAGGCGCTCGCGCAGGTTCGGGCACGTGAGACGTCCGTGTACGGAGGCAGGGCCGGGGCGCGGCAGCAGACCGGTGTCGGCGACGTCTCCCTGAGCGTGGCCGAGCAGGAACTGCAGACCTCGAGTCTGATCAACCGGCTCGACTTCCTCAGTGTTCAGCGGGTGGGGGAGAGGACCTTCCAGCTCGACCGGGAGAAGCAGATCTGGCGCGATCAGTCGATCAAGGCGGAAACCCGGATCATCGAAGTCGAAATCGGCAGCCGGGAGTTCATAAGGCTGCTCGACCTGCATGAGTCGTTGGGCCAATACGTTGCGCTCGGCGAACAGGTCGAGGTCCAGCTGGGAGATCAGGCGTACCGTCTCATCCTTCCCGAGGGTGCGAGCTGAGATCCATCGGGCGATCGATCCCGGCAGGTGAATGAATCGTCGGGATTGTGAACGGAGAGTTTCTGCGGTGCGTCCAACCGGCGAAGGGGTGGAGTTCCGAAACGCCTCCACCCCGGGGCCGGGTACTCACCCGGCCCAAGAAGCCCGGCGTCGGCCGCAGAGCGCCGGGCTTCACTATTTTCAGGCCCGCCGGTAATTCCTCATCAACTTTTCCCCGGCCTCTCTCGTATGAACATGGTGATCGACGTTATCGCCCCGCCCGAATCGATCGAACTGCCGGATTCATACAGGGAGCATCCCCATGTGGTTGAACGATCTTCGGATCGCCCTCCGTCAGATGGCCCGAAACCCGGCCATCACTATCGTCGTCATCCTCACTCTTGCGATCGGGATCGGCGCCAACACCGCGATGTTCAGCACCATCAACGCCGCCCTCTTCAGATCGCTGCCTTTCGAGGACTCCGGGGAACTGGTCCTGGGACGGAAAACACGGGACGGCAACCTGCAGGGACCTGTCTCCGGCTACGACTATCTCGATTTCGAGGAACAGAACCGGTCATTTGAATCCCTCGCGGCCTGTTCCGGCTTTACCAGTGACATGACGATCGTGAGCGGTGAAGAGCGGGAGCGGATCAGCATCGTGATCTCGACCTGGAACCTCTTCAGCACCCTCGGTGTCGAACCGGGAGCCGGCCGTTTCTTCGCCGAGGAGGAAGCCACCGCGGAGCGCGCCAATGTCGTGGTGATCAGCAATGGCTACTGGCAGCGGCGATATGGAGGCGACCCCGCCGCCCTTGGCAGCTCGGTGACCGTCATGGGAGCTCCCTACACGATCATCGGGGTGCTGCCCGAGGATTTCAGGTTCCTTTTCGAGGGTGACGCGTGGGTGCTCACCTTCCGGGAGGGACCGCTGCTCAACGCCAGACGCTGGCACAATCTGATCGTCCTCGGTCGCATGGATAACGGGATTACCCTCGAACAGGCTCAGTCCGACCTGGATATCATCGCCGCCCGGCTGGGCCAGGAATATCCGGAGTCGAACGAGGGCAAGGGCATCCGGATCGTCGGCCTGCACGATTACATGGTGGAAGATGTGCGGACCAGTCTCCTGCTGCTCATGGGAACAGTCCTGCTGGTCCTGCTCATCGCCTGCGGCAACGTGGCGGGACTCCTGCTGGCGAAAGGGCAGGCGCGTCTCCCTGAACTGGCTGTGCGTTCCGCCCTGGGTGCCGGACGGAAACGGCTGGTCGGACAGCTTCTTACCGAGAGCATGCTGTCGGCGATCGTGGCCGGTGGAGTGGGGATACTCTTCGCCTACCTCTTCCAGGTCCTGATCCTGCAGCTGCTGCCGATGGGTTCGATCGGCATCAGTGAACCCGCTATCGATGGCGCTGTTCTTCTGTTCGCGGTCGGTGTCTCCCTCCTCACCGGGCTCATCTTCGGGATCGTACCGGCCCTGCGGAGCACGACAGCAGGTATCACCAATCAGTTGAAGAGCGGGGTTCGGACAACCGAAGGGAGCAGTGGGTCGAAGCTGCGCAACGGCATGGTGGTCGCCCAGGTGGCTCTCTCCATCATGCTCCTTATCGGGGCCGGTCTGCTCATCCGCAGTCTTGGCCAGCAGGCCGGCAGGGATCTGGGATTCCAACCCGACGATCTGCTGGTGGGTGAGGTCGAACTTGCACCGGAGGATTATGCCGATCCGGCTCAGATGACCCTCTTCTTCAACTCGCTGGCCGAAGAGATCGAAGCCCGATCCGGAGTATCATCGGTCAGTTTCTGCAGTCAGTTACCGATCGTGAATTCAGGAAATGATATTTACGTCTGGAGGCCCGACGATCCGCCGGCCTCTTCCCAGGAAACGCGCTCGGCGTATTTCCGCGTTACCGCGCCCGACTATTTCGAAACGATGGGGATCACGATGCAGATGGGGCGTGATTTCAAAGAAACCGATTCCGCCAGTACCCCCCGGGTGATCATCATCAGCCAGGAGATGGTGGATACCTTCTTCCCCGATCAGAATCCGATCGGGCAGCCCCTGGTCGTGGATATGGGAGAGCAGGTGACCCATGAAGTGATCGGCGTGGTGAATGATGTTATGATGTGGAGCGTGACCGCCGAACCGTATCGCACCATGTACATGGCCCTCTCCCAGAATCCCAGGCCGGTGATGGAGATCGCGATCCGGACCGTTGGTGATCCTGCAGGTCTTGTCGCGCCGGTCAGGGAAATAATCAGTGAGAAGGATCAGAACGCGCTCTTCGTGAATGCGGCCGTGATGTCCACGGTCGTGGATGAATCACTCGCCGATTACCGGATCATCACCTCTTCACTCAGCCTCTTCTCGCTGATCGCGCTCCTCCTGACGGCTATCGGTCTCTACGGGGTGCTGGCCTACTACGTGAGTCAGCGCACCAACGAGATCGGTATTCGCAAGGCGCTGGGCGCCACCGAGAACGAACTGATCAGGATGATCGTGAAACGAGGCCTCCTCCTGGTCGGAATCGGCCTCGTTGTCGGTGTCGGATCGGCGTTCCTCGGAACCCGCCCCCTGCGCGATCTCGTCTTCGGGGTCGAGCTGGTGGATATCGCCAGTTATCTCGGAGCGGCGGCAGCCCTGCTGGTGATCACCCTCCTGGCCTGCTTCCTGCCGGCTTTTCGCGCCTCGAGGGTGGATCCCATCGAGGCTCTGCGGACGGAATGACGGTACGACGAGGGTCAGGGGAAGCCGATTCCGAGGCTGCGGTCGGCGGCAGCCGATAGTAGAACTTCATCACCCTCACGGCTACCCACCGGCCCGTTTTTCGCGGGTGGTGGGTGGATCGTAACGAGGCTCATGGGACGGAGCGACAACTGCATCTTTCTGGTCATCCGGAGGGACCGGCTTAACGAGTACCAGGTAGTACTCCATTACTCTGACGTTGGCCAGAACCTCCCGGCCGCTGGGCATAAGGATGACAAAGGCTTCCTCGCAGGAAGTGGTCTGTCCCTGGATCCGGTAGTCGAGGCCTGCATTCTCAAGAGCGTCCAGCATGGTAGCCATGTACCCGCCACAGCCATCATCCCAGAGTGATGGTCGACTGGTGTCTTCATTATCGAATGAGATGTTGGAAATGGATATGTCGATCAGGTCAGGCAGCATGAGGGCTATTTTCTCAGCCTTGAGTACCGAATCTTCCAGGCGGTTCTCACGCTCCTGTTCGGCCCATTTCTCCCCGAGGACCTGACCGATATCTTCATCATCTCCCGGATCGAGGACCTCGCCGGCTGTCAAGCCGATGACGATGGAGATGTAGGACGGGGCATCAGCGGGATCGAAACCGACGATCGTGCTAGTTTCACAGGCGGTAAGGGTAAGCAGAAGGGCGGCAGCGGCGGCGAGTAGTCTCCTCATCGGTCATCTCCCTGGGTGTGGAGCGTCGATAGATGACAGGCATGGTTGTTTTACTGATATTCTTGCAAGGTTCATGCCAGAAAATGGACAGACGGGATAAGGGGCTGCCTGAATTCGAGTAAGCCGTTGTCAATCAACACTTTGAAAATGATAACAGGAAGATCGAGTATTACCCGGGTAGACATATCTGCGCACGGATCAGTATCATCAGCTCAGAGAAAGTGTGGAATTCCACATTTTTTGGGGAATAAATTGGAGCAGAAAGCGCGGCCGGCCGTGATACGGCGCCGCTCGAATGCGACGGTTGTTGCGTGACAGGGCACGAGTTCAGCCGCCGGGATAGACAAATCCTTCTGTCCGCGGATTCAGGCGCCAGACAGCGTACTCAACCAGACCGGTTTCGGGATCGGTGACCTCGCCCATGAAATACCCGCGGGTGATCCGTCCGACTCCCGGAGCCAGGGTGGTTCCCAGGTATTCCCCCTCCGGACTGAGCAGATGGTATGTACAGCCGCCTCCCCGATCGTTCCGCTCGAAATCCATCTCGGATCCCTCCAGCCAGATGAAGTCGGCATCATCGACCGTGATATGATTCCAGAGGGTTCTGAATTCAGGGAAGATCACCGCGTCCTTCATCCAGCCCAGGTAGACCTTCTGGTTGTCATCGGCAGCCTGGAACTGCTCGTCGAGGTCTCGGATGAAGCGGTCCCTCTCCCGTTCCATAACCGGTCGGGCGGGGATCCCCAGTTCAAAACGCTTCCGCAGGGAACCATCCGGCTGATACCAGAGAAGCAAGGGCTCGACTCCATCGGTCAGCAGGACACTACCGTCGGACATGAGCATCCCGAACGGTCGATCGGTGTAGGGGAGGGGCGGACGGCTCTTCCCTCCCTTGCCGTGCCCCGGGGTATCGAATTCGTAGTGGATCCTGACCTCGGGCATCGTGGCGTTTCCGATGGTATCCCCGGCAGCAGTCGTGGCCAGGAATCCGGCTCCCATCCAGAGATGTCCGCTGTCATCATATCTGGATCGGTGGTCGAGCCGGCAGAAGATGTCCGAACCGACCCGATATCGATCCCGTCCGGTGATGATTTCCAGCAGTTCACCATCGGTCCGGAACCGGGTCACGCGGTGCAGGTTGTAATCGACACTAGTCAGAACGCCGTCGGAGAGATCGACCAGTTCGGACACCATGAACTCACCGGGACCCTGTCCCCTGCGTCCGAGAGAGCGCTCATATCCGCCCTCAGGTCCGAACACGGCGATCCGCGCTCCTCCGCTGTCATTCAGATAATACCGGCCACCTGACGGTACGGATGAAGGAACTGCTCGGATAGATGAGCGATCCGGGTTCTTCCTCGTCCTGACGCAGGGTGACGACCGGTTCGTACCGGAAGAGTTCGCCGTCGAACCGGGGTCCGCCCCGATTCTCGGCCACCATGATGCCGTCGGTTAAAACCTCCCGGAAGGAGTGCTCCTCCGGGGAGGAATTGGAACAGGCTCCCAGCATGAGTATACCGATGAGGAGAAAGAGACCGGCACGGAGAAAATGACCGAAACAACAAGAAGTCTTCATCATGAGATCCCGTGTGTGGGTCTTCGGCTGGGCAGTACCGGGCGACGCTCGACGGGCAGGAGATACTGTGCCTTCTACTGTCATGATAGCGGCGGGTTCCGGATGTTGTGTACTGA
>JALGWK010000109.1 GCA_025774205.1 bacterium | reverse complement strand
CTGGGGAGGAGCTTCCTGCCGGAAGAGGATGATACCGAGGGGACCCATCCGGTCACGGTCATCAGCTATGGATTATGGCAGGACCGGTTCGGAGCCGATCCTGACATTATCGGTTGGCAGATCCACATCAACCGCTATCCATTCACCATCATCGGCGTCGCCGAAGAGGGATTTTACGGGGATTCAGTCGGACTGGTGATGCGTCTCTGGGTGCCGGTGGCGATGCATTCCCAGGCCGCCCCGGTGCTGCCGGATATCCACGTGCGGGATGACCATATGTTCCGGTCAGTCATCTGTCGGCTGAGTCCCGGCGTTACATTCGAGCAGGCCGAGGAGGAGGTGGGATCTTTACGGGAGAGGCTGGCCGAACGATACCCTGATATTTATACCGGGAAGACATACAACATGCTTCCCGAAGAAGAGGCCAGTCTCGATCCCATGGTGCGGGCCGGCTTCCGGCAGTTCATCACCTTTGGCTTCGTGATAATCGGTCTCGTTCTCATTCTGTCATGCGCCAATGTGGCTGGACTGCTGCTGGCCCGGACTGCCGGTCGTCGCAGGGAGATAGGTATCAGGATGGCGCTGGGTGCCGGGCGTGGTCGCCTCATGAGGTCCCTGCTGGCGGAGAGCGCCATACTGGCGTTCCTGGCGGGAATCCTCGGATTCCTGATCACGCTGGCTCTGAATAGCGCCAGCAACGGCATCTCGGTACCGATGGATCTTCCCATGGAAGTGGGAACGGGGAACGTGACCAGCTGGAGCGATATTCTCTTCATCATCCTCTCGATCTCGGCCGCCACGCTGCTGATCAGTCTGACACCCGCGCTCCATGCTACCCGGGAGAACATCGTGACGGCACTGCGGTCGGGTAACAACATGCTGTCACGTCGGGCAGCGTTCTCCCGCCGGATGCTCGTCACGGTGCAGGTCGCTGCTTCCTTGACCCTGCTGGTGGGAGGCGGACTGGTACTCAGGGGGATGCAGCATATGCAGGACATCGATCCGGGCTTTGATCCCGACAACCAGTTGCTGGTCTCACTCGACCTGGCCATGCAGGGATACAGTGAGGAGGATGGAAGGAACTTTCTCCGTGATCTGGAAAGCCGCCTGGTGACTCTGCCGGGGGTGGAAGCAGTTGGTATGGCATTGAATGTTCCGCTCAGTCTGACGTCCCAGACTCATGGATGTGAGCCGGAGGGATATGAGGTCCCGGAGGGTGAGCGGCTGCTCGTCATGGTCAATACCATCGATGAGGGATATTTCACGGCTATGGGCATCTCCATTCTGGAAGGAAGAGGCTTCACAGCCTTCGATGATGGGGATTCCCAACCGGTTCTTGTCGTGAACGAGGCATTTCGGAACCGGTTCTGGCCCGGTGAGAGCCCGGTCGGGAAGCAGGTGAAGCATGCCGATACCTGGTACCAGGTTGTGGGGATGGTTCCTACCGGCAAGTACTTCGCGCTGAGTGAAGATCCCCAGCCGCAATACTACTACGCCTTCAAACAGCACTACTTCGGCATGATGACGTTCCACATCAGGGTCGGATCAAATCCACTCACCCTGGTTGACGCGGTTCGCCGGGAGGTGGCTGAACTCGATCCGATGCTGCCGATGGGCGAGCTGAACACCATGGCCAGTCGGATCAGTTTCTCCCTGATGCCCTACAACATCGCTACCGGGGTGATGTGGATGTTCGGATTCATCGCGATGCTGCTGGCTTCGATCGGGCTCTATGGACTGGTAGCCTACTTCGTGAACCGGCAGACACAGGAGATCGGCATCCGAATGGCGCTCGGCGCGCTGAACGGCGATGTGCTCCGTTTCGTTGTGGGACGGGGGATGCGCCTGGCGTTCGTCGGGCTGGGGATAGGCCTGATCTGCTCGGTTGGAGTTACGGTACTGGCGAGCGCGGCCCTGCCCGGCATCAGTCTGTTCGAACCGCTGCTGATGGTGATCCCTCTGCTGCTGCTGGCAGTGATTGCGCTGCTGGCCAGTCTCATGCCGGCCCGGCGTGCCATACGGATCACTCCCGTTGATGCCCTGAGGGTGGAATGATGAAAATGAGAGCTGTTCAACGACCAGTCTTCAAACGACCGGTCTTCACAGGGGCAGTGGTTCTGAGTGCGATTCTTCTCCTCCCGCAATCGCCAGCCACCTGCCAGCAGGGCAGGGAAGATCATCTGAAGATTGTGCGAGAGCTGGATGTCTCCGGAGATTACGAGCAGGCGCTCGAGATCCTTCGCCCGCTCCTCAAGGATGATCCGGATGATTACTCCCTCCTCTGCTGGATGGCCGAGATACTGGTCGATAACTCAGGAGTTTTTCTGAGGGAGGTGTCACCACAGGAAGCGAAACCGGTCTGCCAGGAGGCGGTCCGGTACGCTCGCAGGGCTGTGATGGTGGAGCCTGACAGCGCCGGGGGCTGGTTCCAGGTCGGTCAGTCGACCGGTATGCTCTCCCAGCTGCCTGGCGGCCGGGAGACGATCGAGATGGCCGCCGAGTCGAAAGCGGCCTTTGAGCGGGCGATCGCCATCGATCCGGATCACACCGGCGCGATCCACGGACTGGCGTGCTGGCATTACGCTGTCGCGAATCTGTCAGGAGCGGTGAAACTGGCGGCAAAGGTATTCTATGGAGGGTTGCCACCGGCATCCAATGACGAGGCGGTACGTCTCTTCAGCAGGGCAATCACTCTTGAACCTGATGTCATCCTGCACCACCTCGAGCTGGGGAAGACCTATCTGGAAATGAGAGAGAAGGCTCTGGCCCGTATGGAATTCGAGACAGTACTCAGACTGCCTGAAGTGTATCACCTCGATGCCGGCAGGAAGCAGGAGGCCAGACGGCTACTTGTGGAAATGCGCTGAGCGGGGTCCCCGGTCGATAATCGGACCGGAATCTCCCTCTATACGAGGTTATGAGGATAATGGTACCTTATCCTCATTGCCGTGCCCGTTATACCCACCTGAGACAGAATGGAGGTCCGAAGTGGCTGAAAAACCGGCCGCGGGGTGCGCCCGGCCGACAGGTGGACCTGTCGGAGGGGCCCCGGTCGAATCACCCGGTGAAGAACCGGTACCAGTTATCAGGGAAGGACACAAGATGATCAGAGTAGGCAAGCCCGCGCCAGATTTCGTCGCCCCGGCCTACCACAACGGGGCGTTCACCGAGGAGAAGCTGTCAGACCATCTGGGGAACTGGGTCGTACTCTGTTTCTACCCGGGCGATTTCACCTTCGTCTGAGCGACCGAGGTATCGGCGGTCGCCGATAACTACAGCAAATTCCGGGAACTGGGTGTGGATGTGATGTCGATGAGTGTGGACAGCGTGTTCGTCCATAAGATGTGGAACGACCACGAGCTCTCAAAGATGGTGGAGGGAGGGATCCCCTATCCCATGCTCTCCGATGCCGGTGGGAAAGTCGGAGAGGTCTACGGGATATACGACGAGGATGCCGGGGTCGAGACGCGGGGCCGTTTCATCATCGATCCCGACGGGATAGTACAGGGCTTCGAAGTCCTGACGCCGCCGGTTGGAAGGAACGTGTCCGAAACACTGCGCCAGGTCCAGGCATTCCAGCTGGTGAGGGAGACCAAAGGCGGTGAGGCGACTCCATCAGGATGGAAGCCCGGGAAGATGACCCTCAAACCGGGACCCGATCTGGTCGGGAAGGTGTGGGAGGTCTGGACGACCGATATGGCGTCAGACTAGCCATCCCCGCATGAGCATCGCGATCGCGTAGCCGGCGTAGTTGCCGATCGCGTACCCCAGCAGGCCGACGATGACGCCTGGGAGGAGGCGGTCGCCGTATCCCCGGGCGCTGGCCATTGCCATGGCTGAGGCTGCTCCGCCTACGTTTGCCTGCGAGGCCACGGCCAGTGTGGGCAGATCTATCCGCAACAGGCGTCCCACCCCGAATATGAAGATCCCATGTATCAGCACGGTTCCGCCGGCGAACCAGAAGACCGCCGGGCCGTGTCGGACGATGTTCGCGACCACCGACTGCGCCCCGTTGCTGGCCAGGAAGAGCAGGACCAGGTAGTTGCCCCACATGGCGCCACCTGAGATCTTCTTGACGGCCGGTATCTGGGCGACAGCGAGTACGATGGTGGTCAGCCAGAGCACCCCGGGGAAGACCGGAAGCAGAACGGCCAGTTTTCCCGAGAGCCAGACCGCGCCAACCGCGATCATCACCATGGCGGCGGCGTCGGAGAGGGTGACCGGCCTCCCGCTCGAGTGGAGGGCCTGTTCCAGGGTCTCGGTCTTCTCATCCGGTTCGGTTTTCCCAGCCGGTTCGGCCTTTTCGGCTGGTTCAGCCGGTCCCGGACCGGGATCGGATTCAGGAAGGGTGGGGGAGTGTTTCGGTCGTCCCAGCAGGACGGGGACCGCGAGACAGGTCGCCATCCAGATGGCGGTCACGATGACGTCGGCCGCGATCGCGGCGGTGAAGAGGTCACTGCTGGTCTCGAGGGCTTGCCCGAGGGCGGCGAAGTTCATCCCCCCGCCGGTATAGGTGCCGGTGAACTGCCCCGTCAGTTTCCAGGTCTCGGGACCCACCTGTCCCGAAAGGAGCAGCCCGAAGAGAACCGCCCCGATGGCCGTACCCGCTGCCCCGATCCCGAAGGCCGCCAGCATCGTCGGACCGGCCTGCAGGATCGAGCGGACGTCGACGCTCAACAGGATGAGGGCGATGCCCACACTCACACCCGGCCCTACCAGAAACGCATAGGTGGGGGATTCCCCGGGGATCACACCCAGGTTGGAGAGGAGCATCCCGATGAGGATCCCGACCAGGGCGGCGCCGAGGGACCGGAAGAAGCTGAAGCGCTCCTCCAGCCGGACCGACACGAAGACCACCGCCGCCAGGACACAGAGGACGGCGACGGGATCGACGATCAGCGCGTGGGAGACCGCTGGCGCGTCAGGCACCTCAGGAGATCCGGATCAGGGCCCGTTGCTGCTCAGTCGTCCGACTCGAAAGCAGCGTCGAAGGCCACACTCGAGGGCTTGAAGTCGAACTGCTTCACGGCCTCGCACGCCTCCTGCGCGCCATGCTCCCGGTCCATGCGGCTGTCTTCCCACTCGATGGAGAGAGGACCGTGATAGCCGACGTCGTTCAGGGCCACGATGATCTCCTCGAAGTTGATGTCACCGTGGCCGATCGACCGGAAGTCCCAGAAACGGCGCGGATCGGCGAACTCGGTGTGACCGCCGAAGACTCCTACTGATCCATCTCCGTGATCCCACCAGGCATCCTTCATGTGGCAGTGGAAGATGCGGTCACCGAAGTCGTAGATGAACTTCACGTAATCCACTCCCTGGTAGCCCAGGTGACTCGGGTCGTAGTTGAATCCGAACGACTCGTGACCGTCGAGAGCCTCGATTGCCCGCTGAGCCGTGGCGATGTCGAAGGCGATCTCGGTGGGGTGCACCTCGAGCGCGAACTTCACCCCCAGCGATTTGAACTCATCCAGGATCGGGATCCACCGCTTTGCGAAATCATCGAATCCGGCCTGGACCATCTCCGGTGAGACGGGAGGGAAGGAATAGATCAGGTGCCAGATGGAACTGCCGGTAAATCCGTTGACCACGTCCACGCCCAGACTGGCCGCGGCCCGGGCGGTATCGATCATCTTCAGGGCGGCCCGCTGGCGGACTCCCTCGGGATCGCCGTCGCCCCAGACGTCTTCGGGCAGGATCCCCTGGTGCCGTTCGTCGATGTTGTCGCAGACGGCCTGACCGACCAGATGGCTGGAGATGGCATAGACCTCCAGACCGTTGTTCTTCAGCAGCGCCCGCTTCTTCTCGCAGTAGTCCTCCTCGGCCAGGGCCCGGTCCACTTCGAAGTGGTCTCCCCAGCAGGCCAGCTCGAGTCCGTCATATCCGAACTCGGCCATCATCTTCGCCAGGTCCTCCAGAGAGAGGTCGGCCCACTGGCCGGTGAAAATCGTTACTGGTCTCGCCATCTCGGTACGCTCCTTCTGACTCAGGTCTGTCTGACTCAGGTCTGTATCTCTGTCCACTTCGACTCAGGTCTGTCTGACTCAGGTCTGTATCTCTGTCCACTTCTCGCTGCTGCCGGCGCTCTCCACCAGGGTCTTGAGGAAGAGCATGCCCCGCAGACCATCATCCACATCGGGGAAGTCGAGCGCCAGCGGATCGGGTTCGATCCCTTCCATCGATGCTCTCACCGTATCGGCGAAGTTGACGTAATTGTTGGCGAAGGCTTCGATGAACGCTTCGGGGTGCCCGGCGGGAAGCCGGGTGGCCCTGTCGGCGGCAGGGCTCTTCTCGCCAACATAATCGTTCCCCCGGCGCCATATCTCCACCGGCGCGTCGGGACGTTTCACATACAGGTAGTTGGGGTGCTCCTGGTGCCACTCGAGGGCGCCCGTCTCACCGTAGATCCAGATA
>JALGWK010000486.1 GCA_025774205.1 bacterium | reverse complement strand
GTGAAGGGGATCGAAGCGATGATCTTGTCCTCCCAGGCTCCGATCGGACCGGCCGCGGCCCGGGGGAGGCGTGGTTCCCGGATCAGACCGGCAGTATGACTGGCCAGCTGCCTCAGGGTGATCGGTTCCGCGTCTTCAGGCCGGTCGACCAGGTGATCGATGACGGGCAGATATTTTTCGACCGGATCCTCGAGATTGAGGATTTCCCCTTCCGCCAGTTGGGCCATTACAACCGCAGTGAACGATTTCGAGATGGAGCCGGTCCGGTAGATGGTTCCCGCGTCGGCCGGTATCCTCAGCTCCCTGTCCGCCATCCCGAAGCCCTCTGCCCAGATCAGTTCATCTCCGACCACGACTCCCGCCGAGATCGCTCCCACACTGTCGGTGGCGACTCCTTCGGCCAGCATTGCTCCAAAACGATCGAGGGCCGGTTCGAACTCTGACCATGTAGTGGGACTGCCGCAACCGACGGATACGAGCAGAAGTGTGATGAGCGTGAAACAAGGGTTTCGGAACCTGAGCCGGGTCATCTAGACTCCTCCTGAATACGAGGTATCCGTAACAGTTAGCATCTGGAAACACCGTTGAAAAGGTGAACCTCATGCAAGATCTGATTATCAGGTCCTCGGCGGTCGTTACCCTGCTGCTCGGCCTGTCAGTCGGGGTAATCGGTCAGCATGCTGGTGGAGAGGGCACGGTCACCATGGTGCTCACGGGTGACTCGATCATTACCCGCAGACTCTCGGTCTATTCAGAGCCTGAATATCTTTCGATGATCGACCTGATTCGTAATGCCGATGTGGCCTTTACCAATCTCGAAGTGCTCCTCCACGATTATGAGCCATACCCGATGCACTCCAGTGGCGGGACCTGGATGCGTGCCGATCCGGAAATGGTCGACGAACTGGTCTGGGCGGGATTCGACCTGGTCTCACTGGCCAACAACCACACCGGCGACTTCGGCGTACATGGCATGCGGCTGACAAGGCACTATGTCGAAGAGGCTGGTCTCGTGCACGCCGGCGTGGGGGAGAGCCTGCCGGAGGCACGGGAAGCGAAGTTCCTGGAGACCGCTCAAGCGCGGATAGCGCTGGTGGCGGTTGCCTCGACCTTCACCGATCACTCCGCGGCCGGCCGGACGCGCGGTGATATCCCCGCCAGACCCGGTCTGAGTCCTCTTCGGTACCGGTCGAACCGTGTCGTTCTGCCGGAACATCTGGAAGTGCTGCGCTCGGCGCTCAAGGAGATCGGTCAGCGCGTTCCGGAGACAGGTGACAGGCTGCGCGTCTTCGGCACTACCCTGCAGGCCGGCGAGGAGCCGGGAACCTGGACAGTGGCGGACGAACGGGATATGGAGGAGATCGCGGCCGTGGTGAGCAACGCCAGCCGACTTGCCGATTACACGATCCTCTCCTTTCATTCCCACGAAGGTGGCAGAGGTCGAAATACACCCGCGGACTTCCTCGTGGAGTTCGCCCACGCGATGATAGACGCGGGAGCCGATATGCTGGTGGGACACGGACCCCACGTTCTCAAGGGGATCGAGATCTATAAGGGAAGGCCGATCTTCTACAGTCTCGGGGATTTCATGTTCCAGAACGAGACTCTGCAGAGACTGCCTGGTGAGTCATACGATCTCGGTGCCAATGCCGGCGTAGCCGATTTCAATGACCGGCGCTACAACAACGATCGAAGCGGATTCCCGGCCCGCCGGCAGATATGGGAGTCGGTTATCGCTGTTCCGGAGTGGGAACAGGGCGAACTCGCATCGCTGAAGCTCTATCCCATCACGCTCGGATTCGGGGAGTCTCGCACGGTGCGTGGCAGACCGTTACTGGCCGATCGGGAACTCGGAGAGAAGATCATCAACGATTTGATCGAGGCCTCAGCACCTTTCGGTACCCGGATCGAATTCAGAGACGGTACCGGAATTGTCCTTATTGATCGGGGAGACAGGCAATGAAGATGTTCATCGATTCGGAATGGATCGATTCGGAGAAGAAGATCCCGGTACGTGACCCCTTCGATGATTCGATAGTG
>JALGWK010000485.1 GCA_025774205.1 bacterium | reverse complement strand
GCTTCGTACCAGCGCGCCCGCTGCTCATCGGTGAAACGGGCATCGATATTCCGCCAGGCCCTCTGATCCCCCTGATTGTCCTCTGCCGGGGGAGTGATCTTCAGGTCAGCGGCCGGGCGGGCGTGATCCGACAGGGTCATCTCCTGCCGACCGGCAGGTCCGGCGCGTCCGGTATAGTCATCGAGGAGGTTGTCAGGTTCGGGGATCATCTCCCCCTCATACATGTCCAGGTGATCGGGCCCCGGCATCCAGTTCCGGTGCGGCGCCTTGTGCTGACACATGAGCATGAACGGCTTCTCCTCATCCCGCCCGTTCTGCAGCCAGTCAAGGGTGAGGTCGGTGATGATATCGGTGACATAGCCGGTATGACGACGTCTGGTAGCCCGCTCCCTGCATCAGCCTCGTGAAGGTCGGCTGGGACATGTCGAACGTGTTGACGTTGTCGATCTTGCCGTTGATGTGGCTGTGCTTGCCGGTGAGGATGACAGCCCGACTCGGAGCGCAAATCCCGTTGCTGCAGAAACTGTTCCTGAAGATCGCGCCCTCCCCGGCGATCCGGTCGATATTCGGGGTCCGGTTTATCCTTGAGCCGTACGCGCTGATGGCATGACAGGCATGATCGTCGCTGAAAATGAAAATGATGTTGGGCCGGCGACGGCTGCCCAACCCGGAGCATCCGGTCAGTACCGGCAGGGAACCGAGCGCGACCGCGCCCGCTCCGATACCGGCGGTAAGTCGCATGGCCTGACGTCGATCCATCACCCTGTTCGATCCCATAACAGAGACTCCTTCCGGTACATCAGCGATACCATTCTCCTGAGGAGGCCGAGTATAGAGCGCTCCGTCCGGATGGACAAACCAACCCTGAATCCCGGTGGAGCCCCGGTTCCGGGAAGCGAATGAGACTGCTCGGGAGGAGGAAGGCACGCAGGGGCGGACAATCCAGTACAGGATGGGTATGTTATGTATGGGTGATAACACAATCGAGTGAGGGAGAATGACAGGATGATCCTCGTCACAGGCGCCAACGGATTCGTGGGGGCAGCGATCACAAGATCGCTGCTCGAGCACGGCCGGGAGGCCTGCGGACTCGTCCGGCTCAGCAGCGATCTCAAGCGGCTGGAAGGACTCGACATCTCCCTGCGCTACGCCGACCTCGTTGACCGGAAATCGCTCGAAGGTGCCCTGGAAGGTTGTGAGACCATTATCCACTGCGCCGCCAGAGCCAGCGACTGGGGCAGCAGGGCGGAATTCCACCGGGTGAACGTCGGCGGCATGGAGAACCTCATCGAGGCCGCGCACCGATCGGGGACCGTCAGACGGATCATCCATCTCTCGACCGCCAACGTCGCGGGACAGGGCTCACGGGACGCGACCGAGGATGATGTCTCCAGAGAGCGGCTCCGATTCGACTACTCCCGATCGAAACTCGACGCTGAGGCAGCGGCACAGAGGCTGTGCGCTGACCACGGTCTCGGGCTGGCGATCCTCCGACCGGCCGCCGTCTACGGTCCGGGAGACTGGAAATGGAGTTATCGGATGATAGAGGCCATCGAGCTGGGACGCTGGCCCCTGGTCAGCGGCGGACAGGCGATCCTCTCTCCCCTCTACATCGACAATCTCTGCCGCGCCGTCGCGCTGGCGATCGATCATCGGGATTCCGAAGGCATCTGGAATATCACCGACGGTGTCACCGTCGACTGGCGGGAATTCAGCGGGATGATCGCCGATCATCTCGGAGTGAGCCGACGGTTCCGAAGCGTTCCCTACGCCCTGGCCCTTCCCGTCAGCCAGATGGTTGAGATGCTCTACCGACTGCCTCTCTTCCGGGGGGAACCGCAGATCACCCGATACCGCATCATCAAGGCAGGTCGTGACTTCCACTACAGTATCGATCGGGCCCGGGAGGAACTGGGATTCCAGCCTGATCCCGATCTCGGGAGGCATCTATCAGAGACGGTTGAGTGGTATCGGAGTGTGAGCCAGTGAATCCATCGACAACCTCCCTGCATGTAGAGACCGCTGTGGTTGTCGCGCTCTTTGTCCTCAGTTATGCCACCTTCCATCGCGATATACTCGGCGCGATCTTCATCCGACCCTTCACGAACCGGTTGCCGG
>JALGWK010000484.1 GCA_025774205.1 bacterium | reverse complement strand
CAGGTCATCGCATTTCAGCCGCAGGATCTGGTCTGACCGTCCGCGTCGGAGGAGCGCCCGGATGCGGGCCAGGAGTTCGGGGAACGCGAACGGCTTGATCAGGTAATCGTCGGCGCCGGCGTCGAGACCGATGACCCGGTCCTCGATCGCGTCCTTCGCGGTGAGGATCAGCACCGGTGTCTCGATCTCCCGTTCCCTCATTGTGCTGAGGATTTCGATCCCGCTCCGGCCTGGCAGCATCAGGTCGAGAAGGACGAGGTCGTACGTCTGAGAGTTGACCTGGTAGAATCGGTAGAATCCGTCTTCTCCGGTCAGGGCGATATCGACCTCGTAATGCTCGGCTTCCAGCCCTTCCTTCAGGGCCTGAGCCACTTTCTTCTGATCTTCAACTACCAGGATCCGCAATCGATGTTCTTTCCTCGTGCAGGGTGGATTCGACCAGCAGATATTGATCATACATTATGGATGTAATGCCGATCGTCGTCCTGACTATTCGAAAGTGATATTTCGCGACTCTACACGTATCTCACCGCCCCCGCATCCCACTCCTGTTTTCGCTCGCTATCAGGATACTGACTATTCCTCGTGTCTGTCTCAGGGACATCGTCGACTGCCTTGATGAATGGCAGGGGTGCCAGGGCACCGAGACAGAAAGCCAGGATATGATAACCGATGCGTTTTCTGACGATCTTCATTTTCGGGCGAAGCATCGGTGGATCCCTCCTTGCCAGTAATGGGTCGGGCTGGTGTCGGATCGTGCTCAACCGACAGTCTGAGGGACGTGGTACTCATTTCCTACTTACGGATATCTGAACTATCAGTCAGGATACCGTCGTCTTCGAGTCGGTGAAGTTGAGCAGTCGGAGCAGAATGGGGACGAGGCAGGTCGCATCGGGGAGAGGACAATGAGTGGTAAAGCAGGCATGAGCGGATTCGAGCGCTATCTGACGGTCTGGGTGGGATTGTGCATCCTGGTCGGGATCGCGCTGGGTCGGATCGCCCCCGATCTGGCCCGTACCCTCGACGGGATGTCAATCAACGTGAACGGCGCCCCGGTCGTCTCGATCCCGATCGCCATCTGCCTCTTCTTCATGATGTACCCGATCATGGTGAAGATCGATTTCGCCGAGGTCGTCAAGGCCGGGAAAAGCGGCAAACCGGTCGGCCTGACCCTCTTCCTGAACTGGGCCATCAAACCCTTCACCATGTATGGCATCTCCCTCCTCTTCCTGGGGGTGCTGTTCAGGGGATTGATCGGAGCGGAAGCGGTCGATCTGGTCAGAATGCCCTTCGGACTCGACCTCCCCGTCGGGGCCCAGCATGGTGCCGGGGTTGTGGTGCTCCAGGACGGCATCAGGATGCTGGAGGTGCCCCTCTGGCGCAGTTACCTGGCCGGCTGCATCCTGCTCGGGATCGCGCCCTGCACCGCGATGGTGCTGGTGTGGGGGTACCTGGCCCGGGGCAACGACGGCCTGACACTCGTCATGGTCGCCATCAACTCCCTCACCATGCTTGTTCTCTACGGAGTGCTGGGCGGTTTCCTGCTCGGTGTCGGTCGGCTTCCCATCCCCTGGCAGGCGCTGCTGCTCTCGGTCGCCATCTACGTGGCCCTGCCGCTGGTGGCCGGATTCCTGACCCGGAAGTGGATCATCTCCTCGAAGGGGGAGACCTGGTTCAGGGAGAAGTTCCTGCACCTGCTGACACCTGTCACCATCACCGCCCTCCTGGTGACGCTGGTGCTCCTCTTCTCCTTCAAGGGCGACGTGATCATCGCCAATCCGCTGACGATCCTCTGGATCGCCATCCCACTCTTCATCCAGACGATGCTCATCTTCTGGCTGGGGTACGGTGCCGCCAGATTGATGAAACTCTCGTACGAGAATGCCGTCCCGGCGGCGATCATCGGAGCCTCGAATCACTTCGAGGTGGCCATCGCCACGGCCGTGATGCTCTTCGGTCTGTCATCGGGCGCGGCCCTGGCTACCGTCGTGGGAGTCCTCATAGAGGTACCGGTGATGCTGATGCTGGTCCGTATCGGG